>CANPYG010000005.1 GCA_947588205.1 uncultured Acetatifactor sp.
ATTTCAAGCCTGTCATCAAACATATCAACATGCACTTCACTCCCACTGATCAGATAATCCCGATGTATCAGACCATTCACAAGCGCTTCAAAATAAGCTCTTTCTTGATAATCAGGGTAATCCTCCCTGGTATTACTGAGTTTTTTCCACATCACGCGCATATTTCTTCGTATAAACGCAGTCCCTTCATTTAACAAATAAATCAAGCTGCCTTCATATTCTCCGCTGTCCACCGCATCCATTACTCCACCGGATTTTGTCAATCCATCCCACCTGCGGCAAAATACCCGCGAATACCATATTGGCGATTCATCCGCAAGCAAAGCCCCGGCATTCGTAAGAATCCCATTTGCATCGGCGATATCAAGAGAGGTGAACATTTTATCATCAAAACTCTTTCCCGTTACCTTTTTATATCTGGCACGGAGTAAAGAAAACGAATAATCCTCCAGTTTATAACCGGAGCTTTGCATATCGTAAGACGTTCCCTTTCCCCTGAGTACAAGTCTCTTATGCTCTGTCGCATCTACCAAGACGCTTTCATTTCCAATTCTTGTATATGCTTCCATAACGCCATCAGCAGCATAATAATACGGTGTTTCTTCTCCCTTATAAATTTCTAAGATAACAAGCTTTCGTTCCTCCTCCCATTCAAAACGAAGTTTAAACTGGGGCAACGGTGTAATCCGGTTCTTGATCGTTTCACTGATTATTTCGGCATCACCTTCTGCATCTTCAAGTCCAATCGTCTCCCCAGCATCCGAAACTCCGAATATCAGAACTCCACCAAAAGAATTAGCAAAGGCACTTACGCTTTTGCACCAGCTTTTAGGTCTCTTTTTTTCAAGCATAAGCTTTTTATCATAATCAGTGGTCTCTCCAATCAACTTTTTAATATCCATTACCGCTCCTTTTCGCTAACTACATATTTATCCTGCAAGCAAAAACAATTCATCCTTCTGATTAAAATTGGATACAAAAACAAAAGACATTTTAATCAAACCCCATAAAAATGCCTAGTCTCTCTCTATTGATTTAAACTGGACTAAATAAAGCCTAAATAGTTGTAAGGTCTTTTTCATAAGTATAAACGAAATAATCAAACCTTGTCAATGATTTCAAAAATGTGGATGCCTTATCTTCTCTGATTCCTGTCCATCACCTTACAGAACACCACCGCCGCCAGGGTGCTTACCGCAGTGGCCAGGATGGATGGCATAATGATCCCGGCAGGATTCACGCTGCCGTACTGGGCACGGTATGCAATCATGTTCACCGGGATCAGCTGCAGGGAAGAAATATTCAGGATCAGGAAGGTACACATTTCGTTGCTGGCGATGCGCACAGGGCTCTTAGGCATCCTACCCTTCTCTCTGATTGCCGCCTCTTTCCCTCTGTCTTTCCTTCCTTCCATCCCCCGGGCGCTTCCCGGGACAAAGCTTTCTGACCCTTCCTGCAGATACCCTTCATTCCCCCTCTCCGCCTCCAGCTTCGCCAGCTCCTCCATGGCTTTCAGCCCCGCAGGGGTGCAGGCCCACCCCAGGCCCAGCACGTTCGCAATCACATTCGTCGCAATATACCCCCTTGCCGGATGCTCCTTGGGCAGCCGGGGAAACATAAAATTCAAAAACGGACCGATCCCCTTGGTCATCCGCTCGATCAGTCCTGACTCTCTCCCAATCTCCATCAACCCCATCCAAAGCGCCATGACCCCCGCCATGGTGATGCACAGAGAAACTGCCTCCCCAGCACTGTTTAAGGCAGCATCGGTCAACGCCCCCACGTTGCCCGTAAACGCCGCATAAAGCACGCCGATCAGAATCATAAAAGCCCACATATAATTTAACAAACGAATCCTCCCCTTTGTTTTTCCCATTTGTTATTTTTATGTGGGCTCCTTATGCTATATTCTTTTTCCTTTGAAAAAGAACAAACCAACACAAAAACGAGGACGGGGATAAATCGTTTATGCCGACACGCCTCTTTCTTTTAGTAGTTCCCCGCCTAGGTGTTCCAGAGTCCACGGTATTTGCCCTGCCCCGCATACTGTTCCTGAAAAAATAACTTAAAAAAGAACCTGACGCATCAGGTTCTCTCAAGGTGTTGTCCGAAGACGACCACCGCAATTCATAATAATATACCTCGAAAAGGAAATTATTGTTCTATATTATTCCATATATTTCCTGACCAAAATACTGGCATTGTGGCCGCCGAAGCCCAAGGAGTTGGACAAGGCATACTGTACATCCATCCGCACAGGCTCTTTGCAATAATCCAGATCCAGCTCCTCGTCCTGAACCCGGTATCCCGCCGTCTTGTGGATAAACCCCTCCTGCAGCTCCTTGATACAGGTGACAAATTCAATGGCGCCAGCCGCCCCCAGCAGATGTCCCACCATGGATTTGGTGGAATTAATTTTCAGCCGGTAGGCCTGCCTGCCGAACAACAGCTTAATCGCCCTCGTTTCAAAAAGATCATTGTAATGGGTACTGGTGCCGTGGGCATTGATATAAGTAATGTCCTCTTTTGAAATCCCTGCATCCTGAATGGCATACTCCATGGCCTTCGCCACACCGGAGCCGTCCTGGGCAGGGGAAGTGATATGATAGGCGTCGCTTGTGCAGCCATAGCCTACGACTTCCCCAAGGATGTGGGTGCCCCTGGCACGGGCGTGTTCCATCTCCTCCAACACTACAACGGCAGAACCTTCCCCCATGATGAAACCGCTTCTCTCCTTATCAAAGGGAATGGAACATCTTTCCACATCCTCGTTGGTGGAAAGTGCGTTCAATGCGGTGAAGCCGCCGATGCCGACAGGCGTGATACAGCTCTCCGTGCCGCCCGCCAGCATGACCTCCGCATCCCCATATTGGATGGTGCGGAATGCCTCTCCGATGGAATTCGTACCTGTGGCACAGGCAGTCACTACATTTAAGCTTTTTCCTTTTAAGCCGAACTGAATGGATACATTGCCGGCCGCCATATTGGAGATCATCAGGGGAACCAGCAAGGGAGCAATACGGGAGGGTCCTTTTTCCAACAGCCTCGTATGCTCACGCTCCATCGCCTGCAGGGATCCGATTCCGGAACCGATGGACACGCCTACACGGAAGGGATCTTCTTTCTCCATTTCCAACCCTGCATCCGCCATGGCTTCCTTCGCCGCGGCGACGGCGTACTGGCAAAAAGCTTCCATCCGCCTTGCTGCTTTGGCGTCCATATATTCCTTCGCATCAAAGCCCTTTACCTCCGCAGCGATTTTACATCTGTAATCCGAAGCATCAAACTTCGTGATGGGTGCAAAGCCTGTCCTTCCCGCCTTCACATTCTCCCAGAAGGCTTCCACGCCGTTGCCAATGGGAGTAATCGCCCCCATGCCTGTCACTACTACCCTTCTGCCCATGTCGGTTCAACCTCTTTCTGTTTCATTTATCACAGCCTCCCCGCCGCTTTAAAAACGGGCGGTGCATCTGTTTAATCATGAGATGCCTTCCAATTTTGCCAAATCCGCTGCCTTTTCGATATTGATCGCTTTGACCTCACGGTTTATTTTCCTGACAAAGCCCGTCAAGGTCCTTCCCGGCCCTATCTCCACAAAGGTGTCCACGCCATCCGCTATCATACGCTCCACGCTCTGCTGCCATTTGACGCTGGAGGATATCTGCCGCACCAAAAGCCCCTTCACCTGCGCCGTCTCTTTCACATAATCAGCCGTCACATTGGACAGGTAGGGCACCCTTATTTCCTGAAGCGTTACATCTTCCAACGCAATCCCGAGCCTTCTGCCTGCCTCCGAGAGCATGGGGGAATGAAATGGTCCGCTTACCTTTAAGGGAACGCATCTTTTTGCGCCCGCCGCCATAAGCGCTTCCGCAGCCTTTGCCACGGCAGCCGTCTCTCCGGTGATCACGGTCTGGCCTGGGCAGTTGTAATTCGCAACCGTAACCTCGCCTTCCGTTTCCCCACAAACGCGTTCTATCGTTAAGGCGTCCAACCCCAGGACAGCGGTCATCGCCCCGCCTGTAGGAGCTGCCTCCTGCATATAAATACCGCGTTTCCTGACCACACGAAAAATATCAGCCGGACCCATGACCCCGCTGACCGCCAAAGCGCCGTATTCGCCCAGACTTAAGCCGGCGGTCACGTCTGCGCGGATCCCCGCTTTCTCCATTGCCTTCCAGATAGCCAGTTCAGCGGCCATCATGGCAATCTGGGTATACTCCGTGATGTTTATGTCCTCATTTTCCTCGAAGCAAAGCGCCTCCACATCGACGCCGCCCTCCTTACCCGCCAGCTGAAACATTTCCCTGCTTTCCGCACAGGTATCATAAAAATCCTTCGCCATCCCAACATACTGGGAACCCTGCCCCGGAAAAATAAATGCTGTTTTGCCCATATTATCCTCACGTTGACTTGATGCCGATTTATCATGCACTTTCTTGCCCTGGCCAATCATCTGGCCCCAGCTATTTGATACTCGAAGTATATTGATATACCTCCCATTTGTCAATACCTTTCCTTTTTACTAACACACTTCCCCCTCATCATCCTTGGGCGCAGCCCCTCATCTTATTGACATTTAAAGGTAACATTGCTATAATAACGCATAATATTTTAAATCAATCATAAGGAAGATTTGGCAATGCTTTTTAATTCATATATCTTTCTTTTTTGCTTTTTACCATTATCTCTGGTCGGTTATTTTCTCTTAAACCGCTATAAACATTACGAGCTCGCAAAATATTTTCTAACAGGCATGTCCTTATGGTTTTATGCCTATTTTAACACCTCCTACCTTTGGATCATCCTTACAAGCATTCTGGTGAATTACTGCTGTCACTGTGTAATGCTTTCCTTCTCCCGTTATAAAAAGCTTTCGTTTTTTACAGGGCTTATCTTTAACCTGGGGCTTTTGTTCTATTTCAAGTATTTTAATTTTTTTATCGAGAACCTGAACCTTCTGTTCCAGAACAATATGACCTTTAAGAAAATACTTCTTCCTCTGGGCATCAGCTTCTTTACATTTCAGCAGGTCGGGTTTCTGGTCGATACCCGAAAAGGGCTCGTTGAAAAACAGTCTTTTTCCGACTATGCCCTTTTTGTCACTTTCTTTCCCCAATTAATTGCAGGACCCATTGTAACCCACTGGGAAATGCTCCCGCAATTTAAAGAGGAAGGGCTGAAGCGTCCCTGTGCCCGGAATATGTATACCGGATTCCGTATCCTTGTATATGGTCTGTTTAAAAAAGTACTTCTGGCGGATACCTTCGGAGGGGCCGTTGAGTGGGGTTATGCCAATTATCACCTCCTGTACGGAACAGACGCCGCCCTTTTGGTCTTATTTTATACTCTGCAGCTTTATTTCGACTTCAGCGGATACTGTGATATGGCAAGAGGAATTGGCTATTTATTTAATATCCATATTCCGGTTAATTTCACTTCCCCCTACAAGGCAGAAAACATCCCGGATTTCTGGAACAGATGGCATAAAACCCTGACGCGCTTTTTCACAACATATATCTATATTCCCCTTGGCGGCAACCGCAAGGGAACGGCGCGAACCTACCGGAACATTTTCATCGTCTTCCTTATCAGCGGTATCTGGCACGGGGCAGGCTATACCTTTATCCTGTGGGGCATTCTGCACGGCGTTTTGTCCATCCTGACCAGTTTATTCCATCGGTTGAAACAGCATTTTCCCTTCAAAAAAAGCCACGGTCCGGCCGCTTCTATCCGTAAGGCTTTTGCCGTGATCGTTACCTTTTTCGTCATTAACCTAACTTGGGTTTTTTTCCGGGCCGATTCCGTACCGCAGGCTTTGACTATATTGCGGCATCTTTGGAATCCCAGTCAACATATCGGCATTGCGGAAATGGCATCCTTTTTCAATCTGCCGGAGATCTGGTATGTCCTTAAATTTTCCGATTTCGGTTCCGCAGGATGCCTATCTTGACGCTTCCATCCAGAATATTCGGACCTTTATCCTTCCCCACATTGAAGAAATGACCGACACTGATTTTATTTTTTTCTTTCCACCCTACAGCATTCTTTACTGGTATGACTGTATGGCGGAGGGAAGCATCGAGGCTTATATGGCCGAAATAGAGCAGATTACAGCAATGCTGCTGGAATACCCCAACGTAAGGGTATTCTATTTTCAAAATGATTTTAACCGGATTACAAATTATGATAATTATATAGACTCTACACACTACCTGTTGGAAACAAATAATTTTATGACCCAATGCTTTGCAGACGGGAATTATGAGCTGACCAAAGAAACCTATAAATCCGTACTGGAAGAAGCCCGCGATTGGTTTCTTTCCTATGATTATCTGAGCTGCTGGTGATCGGGGGAAGCTTCCTGCCGCTTCGTGATACTCAGATAGGTCTGACTGATAATGATAAATCCCAGGGGACCTTTTATGATTCCCCATAGCCCGAACAACTGGATTCCCACATATACGCTGATCAGGACTGCAATCGGTGGAACTCCGATCCTCTTTCCGATCAGCCTTGGCTCCAATAGCTCCCGCAGGAAAGCGCAGGCCGCATACAGCACCAGACAAATGACTGCCTGCATGATTTTCCCGCGGAACATCCGGGTGACCGCAATGGGAACCAACACCACGCCTGTACCAATAAATGGGAGGGCGTCCAAAACTCCTGCCAATAATCCCCACAGCGCGCCGTATTCAATTCCGGAGAGCGCCAGCACCAGGGCGGAAATAGCGGCGATTGCGCTCATAATAACGAGCTGTGCCTTCACAAAGGTAGCGAGGTACCTTATCACTCCACAAATGACCTCCAACACCACATGAAATTCTTCCCGATCCAGCAGATTGTTCATAATACGGTCATAGTCCTTCGCCAACAGCACTACCGCGATAATAAAGGTAACCAGAAATCCCCCGAATGCTGCCAGTGCCTTCAGATATCCCAAAGACTGTGCCAGCATCCCCGGCACTGCTTTTTCCTGAAAATAATCAAAGCCCATTTCCACATACCCCAAGATCGTTTCGCTCAAGTAATTTCCATCAATCCGCAGCGCGTGGCTTGCCAGCTGACAGCCATTGTAGACGAAGACCCGTATCTCCTTCTCCATCTCCTCCAGCCTGCCCACCCACTTGGGCAGGCTGCCCACAATCCACGAAAACAGGATCCAAACCAGAAAAGAAAGGATCGCGCCGGCCAGCAATAACAGAATGACAGCACCGATTTGACGGTGTATATGGAGCCTTTCCTGAATCCTTTTTAAAAAAGGTCCGAATATCGTAACAAAAAGCATGGCGATTAGAATAGGAGAAAACAACGGGGATAAAAATTGCAGAAAAAAATACACTACTCCTATTACAGCGAGTAGTGTGATCATCTTCTTTTCCTTTTTCAATATTTCCATCAGACTCCCACCTTTCCGATCTGCCTGCCAGGATGTTCCATGCCAAAAAAACACCTATCTCCTGAACTTACGAAATTCCAGGCTTCACAAAAATAGTATGGACAATCTGAAATGAATTATGCCATCTGTGCGAAGATTTTCCCCTCCGGTGCAATGGTAAATTCCATATTTTCCCCGGTGACAGGATGGGAAAATGTCAGTCCGTACGCACATAAGGCAACATTCATAACCTCAAGCTCCCTACCCACATCACAGACCCCTGGCCCGGCATATCTGCTGTCCCCAAGAATCGGCAGACCGGCGTGGGCAAGCTGTGCACGGATCTGATGAAACCTTCCGGTCTCTATATGAATATCCATGAGGGTCAAAGGATAGGGCTCTCTTATTTCCTTCAAGACCTGATATCTTAAAACTGCCTTCTTCGGGATCTCCCCCTCAGGCATTTTCCCCTTCGCCGCCTGTTCCGTCACTACCCTGGCGGACTGTGTCTTCGTATCCTTTATAAGATAATCCACCAATTCTCCGGATTCCGTCTGCGGGATTCCAAAAACCACAGCATAATAGCGCTTATTCAGGCTTCCCCCGCCTAACTGCGCGGACAACCGGGCAGCCGAGGTTTTATCCTTAGCGAAGACCAATAGCCCTTCTACAGGCTGATCCAGACGATGCACCACCCCGATATAAGGGCGCGCATATCGTCTGTCCAGGACACGACCCCCGCCCCTATTGTCCAAAGCCGCCGGATTCCTGCTGCAATAATTCTGAAGCTCGCTCACCACATCCGGCTGACCCACCCGGGCAGTCTGGGTCGCCAGCCCGGAAGGTTTGTAAACGACCAGAATATTTTTATCCTCGTAAACAATCTTACTTTTCATATCCACTCCTGTTTACAAACCTTCCGGCTTCCTCACACAAACAGCGTACATCCCTGCTGTTTAAATTCTTCAATTTTCCTGTCAATGTCCTGTACCGTCACTCCAAGCTTCCGGGCAAGACAATCCTTGCAGAAAAACTGCGTGCTGCCCCTGTTGATGAATTTTTTATGCGCGCCTATCTCGTTATAGGTCAGCTCCTTCCCACAGCGGATACAGCTACTCATTACAGGTCGACCACCTTGGCGCGGAGCACGGCGCAGTCGTAGGGCTGTATATCCTTGATCAGGATCGCGTTCTTAACGGACGAGACCTCGCCTGTCCACAATTCATGCAGCTCAAGCGTCTTCCCGGTACTGAATGGAAGGCCCAGCTCGTCCAGATTCAGCCTTGCCTGCACAGGGCCGCCGCCTAAGTTAAACAGACCAATGGCGATATCGCCACCGGCCAACAGCTTCGAGTAGAAAAGCAGATCATCCCCACCCCAGACTCCGACATGCTTCATGGGCTGTCTGCAGACAGGATCCTGATTTATGCGGATGATCTCCTCGTTGGTGAGGATATCCAGGGTTTCCTTGCTCATATTGCGGATATCGCACCCGATCATAAGGGGAGACCCCATGAACGCCCACATGGAAAAATGATTCTTATACTGTACATCGCTGCAGCCCTGCAAGCCTACATTTCCCTTGCCATGCATTCCGACCACCAGCATGTCCATGTCATTGAAGCATCCCACCCCATTAAAAGGAAGAAGCTTCTCCTGCTGCCTCATCAGATCCTTAATAGATTCCCAAGTATCAAAAATATCCCCTGTGGATCTCCACATGGAAGCTCCCGTATTCTTGATCCACTCATGCGTCTCATCTACGCCCCAGGAGCAGGCGCTGAACAGGATGTCCCGGCCGCAGTTTTCCAGGGCGATTCCCATGCGGCGGTACAGATATTTGCCGGGGATGATAGGGCTGTGATAGCAATAATCGTACTTCAGGAAATCCACGCCCCACTCCGCAAAGGTCTCCGCATCTATGAATTCATGCTCAAAGCTCCCCGGATACCCGGCACAGGTAAGGTTCCCGGCACAGGAATACATGCCGAACTTAAGCCCCTTAGAATGCACATAATCCGCCACTGCCTTCATTCCATGAGGGAATTTCTCAGGGTCGGGTACCAGGCGCTCATTGCTGTCACGCTCTTTAAGCGACCAGCAGTCATCGATCACAAGATACTCATATCCTTTCTCAAGCAGGCCCTTCTCCACCATGGCGTCCGCCGTTTCAAAAATAACCTGCTCATTGATGTTCGGTCCAAATGTGTTCCAGGAATTCCACCCCATGGGCGGTGTGAGTTTTACCATTGATTTTGTCCTCCTTTACGTTTTCATCCCGTCAACAAACACCCATTCCTTCTGACAGAATACCATATCAAAGCTATTTACGCAATCCCTTCGGGTAATGATTCTTCATCGTTCCCCCAGCGAGCTTTCCCCATCCTAAGCTGTATCCATCCGTGGTGATCAGACACCATCCTTTTGTTCCTTCTGCCGGGAAAGTAAGTCCATTCAAATAGTCCTTCACTTCTTTTCCCTTAGGATCCAGGTCGCGGACCTGCTTCACCATATCAGGCGCGACCGCCAGCGCCAGCGCATGAGAGGGTTCAAAACGGTTTTTCTTCAGGGTTCCCAGATGAAGTCCCGGACGAAGCACCTTAAGGCCCTTAAGGGAGGGCATCCCAGGCGGACAATGATAAAGCTGCTCCCCGAATTTGAGGAAAATCCCCTCTCCGGTCACGCTCTCCAACGGTCTGCAGAAGGTCTCCTTTTCAAAGAGAAAGAAATCGCCGCAGTCCTTCGTGGAGATTCCCTTCTGGATGCCTCCCTTACTGCAGCCGTACGCGTGCGTATCCCCTTCGGCTCCTTCTCCGCCCGCCTTTTGCAGCGCCGCCATAAAATGCCCTTCCCCCTTCAGCCTGTGAGGCCATAGGCGGATCGAGGCTTCCACCCCTTCACGGACCGTATCCAAGGGCTTCCCATCCGCGTCAGCCGCCCATTCCTTTTTCCCTCTTTCCCAAAATGCCGGCACGTCTCCGGGAGCCACGGCCTCAAACTCCGAATGGCGCAGCAAAAATCTTGCGATACTGCCTTCATTCTCCGCCGGGGAAAAGGTACAGGTAGAATACACCATCCTGCCTCCTTCCCTCAGCATCTTGGCCGCAAAGTCCAGGATTTCATCCTGCCTCTTTGCACACATCTGTACATTTTCGGGGCTCCATTCCGCTCTGGCGTCTTCGTTCTTGCGGAACATCCCTTCCCCGGAGCAGGGCGCATCCACCAGGATTTTATCAAAGTATGCTGGGAATTCCTCCGCAAGCCTCTCGGGCGTTTCATTTGTTACCAGAGCGTTCCTTACGCCCATCCGTTCTATATTTTCTGAGAGGATCCTCGCCCTGGCAGAATGAATTTCATTGCAGACCAGTATGCCCTCCCCTCTCATGGCCGCCGCCAGCTGCGTACTCTTTCCGCCCGGCGCGGCGCACAGGTCCAGCACCCTTTCCCCGGGGCACACGTTCAAGAGCCCCGCCGGAGCCATGGCGCTGGGCTCCTGAATATAATAGCACCCCGCCTCATGGAAGGGATGCTTTCCAGGCTGATCCTCCTCCTCATAATAGAAGCCGCCTTCCGCCCAGGGCACAGGAGAGAGAGAAAAAGGCGCTTTCCCCAAGAAGTCATCTATTGTAGTTTTCCCGGGGTTCAGGCGGAGGGCCTGATATGGCTTCTGCCCAAGGCATCTGAAAAAATCCTCCGCTTCCTCTCCCAACATTTCCTTCATTCTTTCCACGAACTCAACCGGCAGCATAACATCCTCCTACAGACTAGGTTCCGACTACAGACCGCATCCTAACTACAGTCCAGGTCCTGACTACAGACTGCATCCTAACTACAGTCCAGGTCCTGACTACAGACTGCATCCCGACTACAGACCCATACCAACTCACATCTTTCGATCAATGAGCTGGAGATTATATCATTTTAGTATGTTCCCCATAATAAATCAAGGCTTATGGGAGCAAAATATCCTAACTCGTTACAGTTCAGCCAGCCGCCCAAACTGTTTTTTGAAAAAAGTTTTCAAAATCCCTTGACTTTCCACCTGGTGGAAGGAATATACTTTGAGTAACAAGAGGAGGATATTCATGAAGATCAATGAAGTGGAAGCCCTGGTAGGCGTCACCAAAAAGAATATACGCTTCTATGAGGAAAAAGGACTGCTTTCGCCCAGGCGCAATATGGAAAACGGCTATCGGGACTATGGGGAAATGGAAGTGGCTGAATTACAACGGATCAAGCTCCTCAGGAAGCTCGGCGTTCCCATCGATGAGATCCGCCGGATGCAGACCGGCTCGCAGACGGTTGGGGATGGTATGCGCAGGCATCTCATCACCCTGGAACGGGAGCAGCAGAACCTGGAACACTCCATCCGGCTTTGCACCCTTTTAAAGGAACACACGGAACCCCTCTCAGAGCTGGACGCCGCCGGCATTCTGCAGGAAATGACCCTGTTGGAGCAGTCCGGGGCGACCTTCCAAAATAAGCAGAACCAGGATACCCGTATCCTGTATGTCGCTCCCATCGTCATCTCTGTTTTATTTATCCTTCTGATGGGAGGCTTTTTATCCCTGTTTGTCTGGGCGTACCGGATGAATCCCGATGGGGCGCCGCCCCAGACGTTCCTGCTTCTATTCATGACTCTTCCCGTTATAGCGGCCTGTGGCGTCCTTCTGGCGCTTTATCAACGCATCAAAGAAATTAGGAAAGGAGAGGTGGACGATGCAAAACAATACTAATCACCGCAAAAAAATTGCCCCCATCATAATTACCGTACTCGTTGTGCTCTATATGGTCTTTCTGGTGCTTTTTGTGCTGATGGCGGCGGGCATTCTGACCGTCTTTGGGCAAGCTCCCCTGGCTGTTCCCGTACTTTTGATCTATGCCTTTGTCGGTCTGGCTGTGATCATCGGGATTGTCCTTGCCCTGCGGCAAAGACTGCATGAAATCGATGGAGGGGAAGAGGATGAAGCGAGCAAATACTGATCCCCACAGGGATCCCTTGACCGCCTCCCAGGCTGCACGCCGCAGGAGCGCGCTTTGGGGCGCCATGTCCGCCACCCTGTTTCGTATCCTGCTTGCGGTTGCCTTGCTATGGCTTCGGTCAGGCATCCGGACAGATACTTTTTTTTCCAGGCTGTTATTTTTGATTCTTTTGCTGGATCTGGGAACCATCATTCCCATCTGGATATGTTTGAAAAGCAGACTAAATGAAATCAAAGGAGGAGAAGAAGATGCTGCTGCTCAATATTGATCATGTGCCGGGCAGGGAAATAGACGCCCTGGGCCTGGTAAAGGGAACTATTGTACAATCCAAGAATTTCGGTAAGGACTTCATGGCGGGAATGAAGACCCTGGTAGGCGGCGAAATTAAGGGCTATACCGATATGCTGGTGGAAGCCCGTCAGATCGCCACCAAAAGAATGGTGGACGAAGCCGAAGCCATGGGCGCTGACGCCATTGTCAATGTCCGTTTCGGTTCCTCTTCCGTAATGCAGGGAGCCGCAGAGGTGGTGGCTTACGGAACCGCGGTAAAATTCCGGTAAAAAGCTCCTGTAAGGCGCTCGCTCCTGTGAGGCGCTCGCTTCCGAAAACTGCGATGAATAAAAAGCTCCGATGAACGAAAACATCCGGTAAGCGAAAAATCCGGCAAATGAAAAATTGCAGTAAACGAAATTGAATGCACAAGGTTCCGGGCAACGTTTCCCTTGCCCGGAACCTTTCCCTTTCCTAACGCGACTTTCTTAACGCAACTTTCCTATTACAATTTTTCCATCACAACGTACATTCCCGTTGTAATATATCATTCCGTTCAGACTATATCATTCCGTTCTGATCATATTATTCCGTTCTGACCATATCATTCCGTTCTGATCATATCTTCCATCCTGGCTATATCATTCCACTCAGACGCCGGCAAGGGGTCTTACCGTCAATATCATACCTTAAAGCGGTATCCCACGCCCCATATCGTCTCAATATACTGGGGCTTCGCGGTATCTGCCTCAATCTTCTCACGAATTTTCTTGATATGCACCGTCACTGTCGCAATATCGCCGATGGAATCCATATCCCAGATCTCCCGGAACAGCTCTTCCTTCGTAAAGACATGGTTAGGGTTCTCAGCTAAGAAGGTCAGAAGGTCGAATTCCTTCGTGGTAAAAGTCTTCTCCACCCCATCCACATAAACGCGGCGGGCGGTTTTATCAATGCGGATGCCGCGAATCTCCACGATATCGTTCTGGGGCTTCATATTCGTTCCCACAAGCCTCTCATAGCGCGCCATATGCGCCTTTACCCGCGCAACCAGCTCGCTGGGGCTGAAGGGCTTGGTCATATAGTCGTCGGCTCCCAGGCCAAGACCCCGGATCTTATCAATATCGTCCTTCTTGGCGGAAACCATCAGAATCGGGATATTCTTCTGTGCCCTGATCCTCTTGCACACTTCAAAGCCGTCCATCCCGGGCAGCATCAGATCCAGAATGATCAGATCGAACTGCTCTTCCAGCGCGACGCGCAGTCCCTCATCTCCGGAATTACAGATTTCCACCTGAAAATCAGAAAGCTCCAGGTAATCCTTCTCCAGATCCGCAATCGCAACCTCATCCTCAATAATCAATATCCTGCTCATATTATCCTCCATTCTCCCGTCGCCAGACGAAATCTTTTTACTCGCTGTTACCTTATTACACGCTGTTATCTTATTACGCGCTGTTATCTTACCTTCTCCGCAGAACCTTTACTCGCGCTTGAGCTCCCTGTACTTGCGCATTACAAAATGCATACAGGTGCCCTCTCCTTCCCTGCTGGTAGCCCAGATATAACCGCCATGATCCTCGATGATCTTCCGCACAATGGACAACCCTATCCCGCTTCCGCCCTGGGCGGAGTTGCGCGAAGCGTCCGTGCGGTAAAAACGTTCAAAAATCTTCGGCAAATCCTTCTGGGCGATTCCCTTTCCATTATCCTCGATCTCCACGCAGATGGAATCCACTTCATCCAGGATCCTGATATCGATCACCCCGTTGGGCTTATCCATATACTTCACGCTGTTGCTGATAATGTTATTCACGACCTTCTTCATCTGCTCCGGATCCGCGATGACCATAGTATCCGGAGACACCATGTTGGAATAATTCAGCTTAATATTTTTATTCTCAAGATCCAGGCCTACTTCTTCCACACAGTCCCCAAAATAGTCCGCCACGTTGATCCGGTGGAAGTTATAAGGGATACGGTTATTCTCCACATTGGAATAGATTGTCAGCTCATTGATCAGCTTTTGCATATCATTGGCTTTATTATATATGGTTCTGAGGTACTTGTCCATCTTTTCCGGAGTATCCGCTACTCCGTCCATGATCCCTTCCACATACCCCTTTACGGCTGTGATCGGCGTCTTCAGGTCATGGGAAATATTGCTGATCAGCTCTCTGTTCTGCTGCTCATGACGGTTATCCTCCTCTAAGGATTCCTTGAGCCGCAGCCGCATGTCTTCATAATTACGATACAGATCCCCGATTTCACCCTTGGCGTCCGTCTGCAGCATATAATCGTAATTACCTTCTTTAATCTTCTTCATCGCTACATTCAGTTCATCGATGGGATGAAACACCCCTTTATGGATCCATTGGGTCAACATAACGCTGGTAAAAATCAGGATAAGCAGGATCGCCACAAACATATCGACCAGCAGCTCCCTGGAAATCAAGGAATTTACCCTGGTGATGACGAACACACTTCCCTCTGTGCCGTCCGTGAAGGTAAAATCAAGCTGGCGGACAAATTTTCTCATATTGTCGTTGTAATAGCCGAAATCCTCAGAGAGATCCCCTTCCCCATATTCGGGGAGCTTCTCGAAAATTGCCTTTGCTGCAAGCTCATTGCCGGTATAGTAAATTTCATTTCCCTTCCGCACCAGAATATAAGTAGATTTATGGGTTACCTCCCGGCTGACTGTCTCCAGGTAATCAATATCCTCCAATCTGGCCGGATCTTCCCTGGCCTGCTCCGACAGGATTCCAAAGGTCTCGTCCGTCGTCTCAATAATGGTCTGCATGGACTCTGACATCATGGAATAATCCAGGTCCTGCACGCCAAAACCCGGCTGGGTATTCATCAAGTAGATACCGATCGCAATAAATGCCATTGCCGTCAGCACCATCGGCAGCAATATGATCGTTGCAAAGGTCACCCGCAGGCGAGTTTTGAATTTCATGCTAACCTCCACATGCTTCTTTCGCAAAATGCCCTATGGCATGAGCGGTCAGAAATACTTCTCACACCAACCGCCATATCCATGCGACGTAAGTATATCACATTTTTACGGAAAAGAGTGTAAAAACATAAGAACTTTCTCATTAAAAAAAAATAAAGTATAAAAACCAAAGGGAAAAAATTAACAAAATTGAATCCTGCTATTGACTTAAGGCTAAAAATCTGTATAATAAAATAGTAATCATTCCTGTTTTGTTGTTATTATCTGATTGTACCTGTAAATTATAAGGAACTACCTCATTGTGGAGTTCATCTGCATTATCTGACCCGTGCATGGTGCTCAAACACAAATAACCGAGAAAGGAGATGCAGATGGTGCTCAAATACAGCAAGCAGCGCGAGATGATCAAGGATTTCCTGATGACAAGGAAGGATCATCCCACCGCTGATATCGTTTACACGAATGTCCGGCAGCAAAACCCGAACATCAGCCTCGGCACTGTATACCGCAATTTGACGCTTCTTGCCGATATCGGCGAGATCAGCCGTATACGGGTGGGTGACGGCGTGGATCATTTTGATGCCGATACCTCCCCCCATTATCACTTTGTATGTACCGAATGCGGAAGCGTAATCGACCTGCAGATGAAGAACCTGGATGAGATCGTGACTCTAGCAGGCGCCAATTTTGACGGACAGATTGCAGGACATGTGACCTATTTTTACGGGGTCTGCGGTAATTGCAGGAAGCCGGTGGAGACGGCCAAGACCGGAAATTAATTCGTTTTTTGAAGCATAATGATGCCGCTGTAACCGTATCAACGATGATTTGATTCTGTCGAATCATAAAATATATTAAAATCCATCCAGAAAAAGGAGATCAAAACGATGAAATTTGTATGTCAGGTTTGTGGTTATGTTTACGAAGGAGACGCCGCTCCCGAAGTATGTCCCGTATGTAAGGCTCCCGCTGAGAAGTTCACCGCCCAGGCTGATGAGAAGGTTTGGGCTGCCGAGCATGTAGTAGGCGTTGCCAAGGGCGTAAGAGAGGATATTCTGGCTGATCTGCGCGCTAATTTCCAGGGCGAGTGTACGGAAGTTGGCATGTACCTTGCGATGGCAAGAGTAGCCCACAGGGAAGGCTATCCCGAAATCGGTTTATATTGGGAAAAGGCTGCTTTTGAAGAGGCCGAGCATGCCGCCAAGTTTGCAGAGCTTCTGGGCGAGGTTGTTACCGATTCCACCAAGAAGAATCTTGAGATGAGAGTAGATGCTGAGAACGGCGCTACTGCCGGCAAGACCGACCTTGCAAAGAGGGCTAAGGAGCTGGGACTGGATGCCATCCATGACACCGTACATGAAATGGCTAGAGACGAGGCCCGACATGGAAAGGCTTTTGAAGGACTGCTCAAGAGGTATTTTGCTTAATTAAAAATCCGTAAATCAAGGGCTAATAGTGACAAGTAATTATTTTACCGCAGAGGGCGGCGTGACGATGCGTCACGCCGTCTTTCTGCGTCCGCAGGTCTGTTCAAGGGTGACAGACTGCCAGGGAGCGGGAATTTCAACCTTGTCCAGAAAGTTGAAGGAAAACTTTATCTTCTGCCTGCGCTTGCCCGTCTGGAATCCGCCGCACGGACCGTCTCCGAATTTCAAAATGTCATCGATTGGTGAGACAAACTGGATGCCAACCGGGAACGGAGGAACGCTACCACGAGGTCAGCCGGAGTGGGAACGATGTGCCGCTGGACCACGGTGCAAAGAAGTACGGCCTGTGTTTTCCTGATACGCTGAACAACGTACGGGAGAGGCAGAAACCACGTTTTCTTGCGGAAATGAAGGACACCGGCATTGACAGGAATGGCGGCAATTCATATAATGAGTAATAAGCCGGACGGTGGGATCCAGAAAGCAAAACCTTTGCGGCTGTGTAAGCACTGCACAAATGTTTTCGTGGCAAGCCGCCCCAGCAATCAGTTTTTCAGCCCGGAATGCCAAACAGATACAACGTCTACAAGAGCCGGAGTAAAAATGAGGATAAGGACGGTGAAGAAAATGCCTGAAAATCAAAACATTGAATGGAAAAGCAGATGGAAGGATGAATATTTGGAATGGATCTGCGGTTACGCCAACGCACAGGGTGGCAAAATCTATATTGGTTGTGATGATGACGGCAGCGTAATCGGACTAACCAACGCCCGCAAGCTCCTTGAAGATATTCCCAACAAAATCAGGGACACTATGGGCATTATCGCCGGCGTGAATCTCTATGAGGAGAACGGAAAAGAATACATTGAAATTGATGTTCCTGCCTACCCGATTGGCATTTCCTGTAGGGGGATCTATTATTACCGAAGCGGCAGCACACGACAGATATTGACCGGGCCCGCCTTGGAAGCCTTTTTAATGCGTAAGCGTGGCGCTACTTGGGATAATCTCCCGCTCCCTGCGTTTTCACTGGGTGATGTTGATGATTCCATTGTAGAACATTTTAAGCAATGGGCAGCTAAAAAGGGACGTATTGACAAAACCGTTCTGACCGAACCAAAGGATGCACTTATGGAGAAACTGCATCTGATGAACGGTTCTTATCTCACCAATGCGGCGATGCTTCTGTTTTCAAAAGACCCGGAGAAATGGCAACTTGGTGCATACGTTAAAATCGGCTTCTTTGAAACTGACGCTGACTTGTTGTATCAGGATGAGATACACGGCTCTATTTTAGAGCAGATTGATAAAATCGTGGAGCTTGTGTATCTGAAATACATGAAAGCCAAAATCACCTATGAGGGAATGCAGCGCATTGAGCGATATTTCGTACCGGAAGACGCTTTGCGGGAAGCTCTGTTAAACGCTCTATGCCACAAGCAATATCAGTCCGGCGTACCGATTCAGATCAGTGTCTATGAGAATAAACTTTATATTGCCAACTGCGGTTGTTTGCCGGAGAACTGGACGTTGGAAAATTTAATGAGCAAACACACTTCCAGTCCTTACAACCCGAACATCGCCCATGTATTTTATTTGGCTGGTTTTATTGAAAGCTGGGGACGCGGCATTGAGAAAATCTGCTCCGCCTGCGAGAAAGATGGCGTTCCGCAGCCCATCTATACGATCAATCCAAGCGATATTATGATTCAATTTACTGCACCAGGGGATAGAGTCATTCATTCTGTCACCCGCAAGGTAACAGATAGGGTGACAGAAAAAGTAACAGATAATTTGGATGAAAAATCCTTTCAAATCCTTGCGCTTATTTCCGAAGATCCGGGATATACCGGGGCAGCAATTTCGGAAAAACTTTCTCTCAGCAGGAAAACGGTAGCGCAGAAAATGAAAGCAATGAAAGAAAAAGGTATTATAAAACGCATTGGTTCTGATCGAAAAGGCTATTGGATAATCAACAATGATGAAACATTAAAAAGCGGTATGTGAGTTCAAAAGGTGTTGATTGATAGGTGCAACGATAATGCCTGTTATCAGCCATGCAGCCCATAGCTGGGATGACGGCAGCCAGACACCCATTGCAGGAACTGGCTGATTTCCAATTCATCTCATTTGGACCATTGATCGCAACTCTCTCCATTATGGAATCAATCTCTATCTCAGAGGCACATAAATTACCATAATGGATGGCATCATTACAGTTACGGGTATACTCTTCTTATCTACTTTACTGCCACAGCAGTAAATTCGCCCGGCAGCTTTTCGTTTTCCCAGGATGGATGCTCGTCAAAGCGTTTTAAGCAAAAGCCATTTTGTATAATTGCATTGATTATCTCACTGATGGTATATTTCCTGTAACTGCATTTAGGCATTTGGCTTCGAATTTCTTCATCAAAAAAGCGGGCGTGCGCCATTTCTCCTTCAAAGATCTCTGTTGAAAAATAACTCATCGTGGCTTGCTCCAATTTCAAAGTGTCCGCTATTTTGGTAAACGGATGAAAATCGCTGCATATCATTTTTCCTCCCACTTTAAGGATCGAATACATGATTCCCATAAATTCATTTATGTCATGAAAATAATGAAGAATGCCTCCTTCCATAAACACAACATCGAAATAGCTTCCATATTTCGTCATGTCGATTTCAAGGATATCGCAGACCTCAAAACCAATTTTGACATGCGCCGCCTCTGCCACTTCTAAAGCATACCTTTTATTCTCCTCGGATATATCAAAAATTGTCACCTCTGCGCCAAGCAGTGCCAGGGGTATCGCTTTCTTTCCACAAGAGCCACAAATATTGGCAACCTTTATCTGATCATAACTGTCAAAATAATTGGCATAACGCTTCAACATCCCTATCGGGTTTTCCAAATCCCTTTTTGCGCGGTCTGCCGGTCTTCCCGATGTCTTTGTCCAAAAATCATAAGCGTTATACTCCCATGCTTTTTTGTTCTGCCTGCTGTAATCTTTCATCTAAAACGCACCCTCCCGTAAACAACTTATGCCCCAAGCGACAGCCTATATCGCAAAGGCACACCTTTCCATAATTCCTCTAACCTTTTTCCCGGTAATTCATCAATTGTATTGTACCCGAAAACACAAATAAAAACAAGATGAAACCCTTGCCCTTTTCACAGGATATTGATATAATAGTAACAGTTCAGCCGCGCCATTCGCAAAGCCGCGCTTACGCGCTTTTCGTCGCTTCGCGACTCCCTTTGCTCATAAAATGGCGCTCCCTCAGCCGCCAGACATGATGGAAAATTCGTGCAAGCACGATTTTCCATCAAATCAGGCGGCTGGCTGAACTGTTACATATAATACCACCAGGGTACGCAGCAGGCCCTGCCGGAATCGGCAACGGACCAACAGTTTCCCAAAACAAAAGCGGTAAAAAGGAGCAGCACATATTATGGAAAAAATTGCAAGCTTCACCATCGACCATATCCGTCTTAAGCCCGGTGTCTATGTATCCCGCCGGGATACGGTGGGCAAGGAAGTCATCACCACCTTCGACCTGCGCATGACCAGCCCCAACGAAGAGCCCGTCATGAATACCGCGGAGGTACACACCATAGAACACCTGGGGGCTACCTTCCTGCGCAACCATCCGGATTATAAGGACAAAACCATCTATTTCGGACCCATGGGCTGCCGCACCGGGTTCTATCTGCTGCTGGCGGGAGATTATACTTCTGCGGATATCGTGCCCCTGATGATTGAAATGTACGAATTTATCCGGGATTACCGAGGAGAGGTGCCGGGCGCTTCCCCCAAGGACTGCGGCAACTACCTGGACATGAACCTGCCCATGGCCAACTGGCTGGCAAAGCGTTATCTGGAACAGGTTCTGTACCATATCACGGACGCGCAGCTGAATTACCCGCAATAAAAAGGAGAAAACCAATGTATAAAATAGGGATTATTGGAGCAATGGATCTGGAGGTGGATGAGCTCAAATCCAAAATGAAGACTTCCCGGATCGTCAAGAAAGCCGGGATGGAATTTCACGAAGGCACCCTGCACGGCGCCGATGTGGTAATTGTGCGCTGCGGCATCGGGAAGGTGAACGCCGCCCTCTGTACGCAGATCCTTGCAGATGTTTTTGAAGTGACCCATATCATTAATACCGGGGTGGCAGGCTCCCTTAACGCGAAGCTGGATATCGGAGATATCCTGATCTCCAGGGATGCCATTCATCATGACCTGGATGTGACTATTTTCGGTTATCAGCCCGGCGAAGTGCCCCAGATCGGCTTCCGGGAATTTAAAGCGGACGAAACCCTTGTTGGGCTTGCCAGACGTTCCTGTGAAAAGGTGAATCCTGATATTCATGTAATGGTCGGCCGCGTGGTCAGCGGAGACCAGTTTATCTCCGATAAAGCGGTCAAGGAACGCCTGATCAGCCAGTTCCAGGGCGACTGTGCCGAAATGGAGGGAGCTGCCATTGCGCACGGGGCATATCTGAACGGCATTCCTTTTGTTATCATCCGGGCCATCTCCGACAAGGCTGACGACACCTCCGAAATGGATTACCCTGTATTCGAACGGGCTGCTGCGAGACACTCCGCAAGGCTGGTAGAAGATATGGTACAATCCATCTGAAGCCTTTCCTCTATGTCATTTCTTTTTATGGAATACAAACAGCTTACTGAACACATAATTGGCAATGGTAACCATTACCGCGGATACTAGGGTCTGGGTAATGATATTCGCCCCCAGAGCCTTCAGCACCTGAACGACCACGATGTCCATGATTAAGGTGGATACCCTGGAAAGAACAAACTTGGGAGCCTCCTGCCTCATGGGCGCATGGCTTTTGAATACAAATCTTCTGTTGGTAAAATAGGCAAAGGTTACACCCGCAACCCAGTTCACCGCGCTCAGGACAAGATTCTGCGCCACCGTCGGATACATGGTATTGCCGAAAAAGAGGAAATTCCAGAGGAACTTCGCCGCCCATGATACAATGGTTGTAAGCACTCCCACGATCAGGTAGACAATGATTTCCTCATATTTTATCAAAAGCAGCTTTATCTTCTCAATCATCCTTTGTCCGTTTCTCCATTCTTCATTTCTCATCCAGCCTTACGGGTTCACCACATGCTTCGGCTCTCCGTTCTGAAACGCCTTGATATTTTCATACACGCCCTCCACGCAGCGCATTCTGGCTTCCACGCTGGCCCAGGCGAGATGGGGGGTAATGATGATTTTTTCAGAGTCCTGAAGCCGGCTTAAGGGATTGGAGGCTGTGATAGGCTCCTGCTCCAGCACATCCAGACCGGCAGCCATGATCTCACCGTCCACAAGCGCCTGATAGAGATCCCCGTTGTTCACCACAGGACCTCTCGCCACATTGATCAGAACCGCCGTTTTTTTCATCTTTTTAAGCGCATCAGCGTCAATAAAATTCCTGGAGAGGTCGCTCAAAGGACAATGCAAGGAAAGGAAATCGCTCTCCGCAAGCAGGGTATCCTTGTCCACCTGGGGATACGCCGTCACCTTGCTCTTTCCCGTCACGGAATGGAAAATGACCCTGCATCCGAAATCCGCGGCAATCCTTGCGACCCTGCGTCCGATATTGCCCATTCCCACAATGCCCCAGGTCTTTCCGTCCAGCTCATAGAAGGGTATATCAAAATTAGAGAAACGATCCTGGGCGGCGTAAGCCCCTGACTTCACATACTGGTCATAGTGGAAAAGCTTCTGGGACAGGGCGAGGGCAAGGGTAAAGGTATGCTGCGCCACCATGGCGGTGCTGTAATCCACCACGTTGCACACCTTGATCCCCCGGGACTTGCAATACGCCAGATCCACATTATCATAACCGGTGGCAAATTCGCACACCAGCTTCACGTTGGGCGCATCCTTCAGACTGTCCTCCCTCATGGGGGATTTATTCGCCACTACGATATCCGCATCCTTCACCCTCTCGCGCACTTCTTCCAGGGTGACAGTATTGGGATAACAGGTCACCTCACCCAGCTCCTCCAGGCAGGAAACGGATATATCCGGTCCCACACTGTTTCTCTCCAAAACTACTATCTTCATCTACTACTTACTCCTGTTATTTTTCTCTCTGCACCGATCGCCTCTTCCTCCGGCGTCTGCTTTACAGCCTCTTCAGCAGTTCTTCCCTCTGCGCCTCATACCCGGGCTTGCCTAAAAGCGCGAACATATTCTTCTTATAGCTCTCCACGCCGGGCTGGTTAAACGGATTGACGCCCAGCAGATAGCCGCTGACGCCGCAGGCAAACTCAAAGAAATAGAACAGCTCGCCCAGATAGAATTCGTTCACCTCCGGGATATTGATGACCATATTCGGCACCTGACCGTCGGTATGGGCCAGAATCGTACCGTTCATGGCGCTCTTATTCACAAAATCAACCGTTTTGCCCGCCAGGTAATTCAGGCCGTCCAGATCTACCGTTTCCTCACCGATCACAATCTCCTCCCTGGAGGTCTCCACGTTCAGGACCGTCTCAAAAAGCACCCTTGCGCCGTCCTGAATGAACTGTCCCATAGAATGCAGATCCGTGGTCAGGTCAACGCTTGCAGGGAAAATACCCTTCTGGTCCTTGCCCTCGCTCTCGCCGTAGAGCTGCTTCCACCATTCGGATACATAATGCACGCTGGGCTCATAGTTCGCCAGGATCTCGATCTGCTTGCCCTTCCTTAACAGGATGTTCCGAATCGCGGCATACTGCAGGGCGTCGTTTTCCGCAAAATCATTCTCCAACGCGCGTTTCCTTCCGCTGGCAGCGCCCTCCATCAGCTTGTCGATGTCCGCGCCGCTGACTGCAATGGGAAGCAAACCCACCGCCGTAAGCACGGAGAAACGTCCTCCCACATCGTCGGGAACCACAAAGGTCTGGTAGCCCTCCTCGTCCGCTACGTGCTTCAAAGCGCCCTTCGCCTTATCCGTAGTGGCGTAAATTCTCTTCGCCGCCTCTTCCTTGCCGTATTTTGCTTCCAGCTTCGCCTTAAATACACGGAACGCGATAGCGGGCTCCGTGGTCGTGCCGGACTTTGAGATCATATTGATGGAGAAATCCCGGTCGCCCACCACATCCATCAGATGCTTCAAATAGGTGGAGCTGATGGAATTACCGCAGAAATAAATCTCCGGCGCCTTGCGCACACTCTTATCCACGATATTGTAAAAGCTGTGGGAAAGGAACTCGATCGCCGCTCTCGCCCCCAGATAAGAGCCTCCGATACCGATCACAAGAAGCACCTCAGAATCGCTCTGAATCTTCTTCGCAGCTTCTTTAATTCGGATAAATTCTTCCTTATCATAGTCTACCGGAAGATCAATCCATCCCAGGAAATCATTGCCTGCGCCGCTTCTGGAAACCAGCGTCTGCTTCGCGTCCAGCGCCAGCCTGCTCATATAGCTTACTTCCTCCGCGGAAATAAAAGAACCTGTCTTCGAATAATCCAACGTTACCTGCTTGCTCATAGTCTTACTCCTTTTCTTCTGAATATTTTATGAAAATAAAAGATGCTGCCTTTTTATTATTCTAAGTTTACCAGACTTATATGGTAAAATCAATCAGTTGCCGCTTTTTTTTCTAATTCTTGTTGAAATCATGATGTCAAAAATTCTGACAGCAGGCTCTCCAGCTCCTTCTCCTGGGCTTCTGTGAACCTTGCCTCCTGGGCTGCAGCCGCTTCCTGGACCACTCGCTTTCTCTCCGTCTGTGCCTGCGCCATTCTCCCTTCCCGGATCGTCCAGTTTTCTTCCGCGTTTCCGCTGTCATGCGTCCGGGAAATATCGGCGGCTGTCCCGTTGCCTTCGGGAGTCTTTTCTTTATTGATGGGCATAACCTGAAGCTTTTTGCTCCCGTATAGTTTTTCTATATCCTTATCGGTAACGTCGATCCGCGCGGACAAATGATTTTCCAGATAATCTACCAGATTGATCTTTAAGATTCTTTTATAACCCCGCACGTCCACCAGTGTGGTGACGGAAAAGAACAGATACAGCTCCAGCAGGCTCGCCGCATAGAACGGCAGAATCTCCCCCATGAGCCGCCCCGCAAGAATGCTCCGGCATACGCCTACCCCGGAACATACAATGGACAATAACATCATCTGTCCTGACAGATGATATATTGTTTCAAAAGACAGCGGGCCTATGGCGAGCCTGCTTAAGAACTTGTCCACAAAAATAGAAATATTGGGCATCCCCTTATTCATCTGATAACAATTGGTGAATTTCAGCTTGCATTGCTTCAGCAAATTATTCTCCGTAGTCGCCATATTATCCGCTTCCCGGATCATATGCCGGTAGAGCATCCCCAGTATCAGCCTGCCCAGAATACTCAGCACAAAAAAAGCCACCATCAATATCGTGACCGCCAGCTCCTCCCGAAAAATACCAAACATACGAATACCCCCATTCCTTTCATTTTACTTCTAAAATGATTATAGGCGGAATATACTTTAAATTCAATATTTTTTATCGTTAATCCGTCGCACATTTCATGGGCTTTCAACATTTTACTTTATGATCGGACAAAATTTTCAAGGTAACAGTTCAGCCAGCCGCCTGATTTGATGGAAAATCGTGCTTGCACGAATTTTCCATCATGTCTGGCGGCTGAGGGAGCGCCATTTGATGAGCAAAGGTAGTCGCAAAGCGACGAAAAGCGCGTAAGCGCGGCTTTGCGAATGGCGCGGCTGAACTGTTACTTCCCCCCGCCGCACCCATTTATTCATTGACAAAAAAAGGGGATTCATATAAAATATGAGAAGTACAAGTTACATAGGAAGCTGCTTGGACAAAAGATTTTAATTAGGTATAACAGAGCAAAAAAATAATATAATGAAAAAGAAAGGCGGTTTACACACATGAGATACAAAACACAGGGCACCTGTTCCAGTTATATCGATATCGAGCTGAAGGACGGCGTAATCGATTCCGTAAGCTTTACGGGCGGATGCAACGGCAATCTGAAGGGCATCAGCGCCCTGGTCAAGGGAATGACGCCTGAAGAAGCCATCAGCCGGTTGAAGGGGATTCGCTGCGGTTTCAAGCAGACCTCCTGTCCGGATCAGCTGGCCCACGCCCTGGAGAGCATGATCTAATTTCAACAGAAGGAGCGTCCGCCGACTTCTGGACGAAATGTGCGCATGTGGCACACGAACAGGGTATATGGATTGATCAGAGGCGATATCATGAAAAAAATTGTCTTAACCGGCGGTGGAACGGCAGGTCACGTTACACCGAATATTGCGTTACTTCCCAGTCTGCGCCGTGAGGGATATGAGATTACCTATATGGGCTCCTATGACGGGATAGAGAAAAAGTTGATCGCGGATTTTGATATCCCTTATTATGGGATCGCTACCGGCAAGTTCCGGCGCTATCTGGATGTAAAGAATCTGACAGACCCTTTTCGCGTCGTCAAGGGTTATGCCGAAGCCAGGAAATACTTAAAGGAAATCGCGCCTGATGTCGTCTTCTCCAAGGGCGGCTTCGTCAGTGTACCCGTCGTTCGGGCCGCGGCTTCCTTAAAGATTCCCTGCATCATCCACGAATCCGATATGACGCCCGGGCTTGCCAATAAGCTCTGCATTCCGGTTGCGGAAAAGGTATGCTGCAATTTCCCGGAGACGTTAAAGCTCCTTCCCGAACAGAAAGCGGTCCTGACCGGCACTCCTATCCGTGAGGAGCTGGCGCGGGGCAATAAGCTTGCGGGGCTCGATATGTGCGGTTTTACAGCCAACAAGCCAGTCATCATGGTCATTGGCGGAAGCCTGGGCGCCGCCAATGTGAATAAGGCCGTCCGCGATGCGCTTCCAAAGCTTCTTGAAGACTTTCAGGTGGTGCATCTGTGCGGAAAAGATAAGCTGGATAATCTGCTTTTGGAGACTCCCGGCTATAAGCAGTTTGAATATGTCAAGGCCGAGCTAAAAGATCTCTTCGCCATGGCGGACGTTGTCATTTCAAGAGCCGGCGCGAATGCGATCTGCGAGCTGCTCGCTTTGAAGAAGCCCAATCTCCTGATCCCGCTTCCCTCCTCCAGTAGCCGCGGGGACCAGCTGCTGAACGCCAGATCCTTTGAAAGCCAGGGATTTTCCATTGTGATCAACGAGGATGACCTGACGACCGAGCTTCTGGTAGATAAGGTGCATGAACTGTATTTTACAAGACAATCCTATCATGATGCGATGGGCAGAAGCGGACAGATGGATTCCATCTCAACGATCATGAAGCTGATCAACGACGCCGCCTCATAGGGCGGACATTGATCACAGCGCCCCTCGCGGTTAAAGACGCTTCTCTTTTCAGAGAAGCGTCTCGTCATAAATGGCGCGTTGTCCGCCGATGAATTTCGGTCTCGTCCTGGCACAAACCACATGTGCCTCCCCTATGGCCTTCACCCCGATCCGCACCGGCACAGCCACCGGACGAAGATGCATTCCGATCAGGGTATCCCCGATATCCATCCCCGCATGTGCCTGAATGCGTTCCACCGCAGTCGGCTGCTCAAAGGCTTTATATGCCGCTGCCGCAAAGGAACCGCCCGCTTTCGGCTGGGGCACCGCATTCACCGGCTCATATCCGTATCTCCTGGCAGCCTCCTTTTCCAGGATCAGGGCGCGGTTGAGATGCTCGCAGCATTGGGCAGCCAGATATACCCCGGCTTCCTCTGTCGCCTGATAAATCCCGCCAAACACTGCTTCCGCCAGCTCCGGGCTGGAAAAGGTTCCTATTTTCTCACCTGCCACCTCGCTGGTAGAGCAGCCCACCACAAACAGATCCCCTTCCTCCAGATGCGCCGCCTCCAGAATCTGGCATGCCGCATCATAAGCCGCTTCTCCAATCTTCGTGATTTCCTCCGTCATACCCGTATCTCTCCCTTCATAGGACCTCTATTATCAACAGTATTGCCAAAAACACCAGATTCGCTATGGTAAAATATCCCAGATACCTTCCGCGCAGGCTTTTATCCTCTTTTGCAATGTATTTAAAAGAAATCAGGCTCGCCATGGAAGCGATCAGAGTTCCCAGGCCGCCCAGATTCGTTCCCACGATCAGGGCCTTAAAATGATCGCTGAAGCCGGAAAGCAGCAAAGCCGCAGGCACGTTACTGATCACCTGGCTGGATACTACCGCCGTAATCACTTCATTTCCCCGGATGATCCCTTCCAGGAAGCGGCGAAATGCCTCCATCCGCCCCATATTCCCGATGAAAATGAAAAATCCCACAAAAGTAAGCAGAAGGGAGTAATCCACCCTGGCAAACACCTGCCTGTCCGTCACCACGAGAACCGCAGCCACTATTACGAGCATGACGCCATAGGGCAGGACATGCGCCACCGTAAGAAGACACACGGCAAACAGGATCAAATATTGTAATATTTTTCCCCGCTGTCCGCTTAAATCGGTGGTCTCCTGAAAGGTAACCGTAAGACCTCCCGTTGTTTTACCGCCCTGACACAGGCACCACGCCGCAAGCAGCAAAAAAGATACCGCCGTATAGGGAAGCATCAACATAATAAATTCCCCGGCGCCCAGATTCGCCTTTCCATACAGGTACAGATTCTGCGGGTTTCCAATGGGCGTCAGCATACTTCCCAAATTGGCCGCTATCGTCTGCATCACCACGACCGGAACCACAAGCCTGTCCGCCTGTTCCTTGTCCAGCAGCTTCAGCACCGTAAAGGTAAACGGCACAAAAGTGATCAGCGATACATCATTGGTGATGATCATACTGAAAAAGAAACACAAAAGGACAAGGATGAGCACAAGCTGGCGTACATCCTTTACCTTTTTCAGCATTCCTTCCGCGATATACCGGAACACCCCTGTCTTCTGAAGTCCTGCCATCACCGACATCAGCCCGAACAGGATTGCCAGGGTACGGAAATCAACGTACCCCAAATACTCCTTGTCCGGAAGGACAAGGCAGGAGGACGCCACGGCAAGAAACAGCGCCGCACACAATACCGTTTCTTTTTTGACAAACGCGATCCATTTTTTCATCATTTTCTTTTTTCGTCCTTGCTCTTTTGTATTTTAAAAGAATATTGTAATCAGTAAGGAAATCTTTTCAGGGAATACCATGGTCGTTTTCATCTCATCCGCGCTTTTCGCGCTGTCTGCAAGCCTGGATGCGTTTCTGACAGGCGCGGCCTTCGGCCTGCGCCGGATACGCATCCCCCTGCGGCATAATCTGACCGTCAGTCTGATCACCCTGATCGGCACGGTTCTGTCCATCTGGCTGGGTCAGTTACTGGCTCCCCTGCTGCCGGGGCAGACCGCTTCCGTGGCGGGCAGCCTGCTCCTGATCCTCATGGGAGCTTATTATCTGATAAAATTTATGTTGCATACGATAAAAAAATACCATTTTCATGTGATGGAAGACAAAACTTCCCCGAACGTTCCGGTACAGTCCTCAAGCCTCCGGAGCGTTCTTGCCCTCGGCGCCGCATTATCCCTCAACAACATCGGGATCGGGATCACCGCCAGCATCGCAGGCCTGGCTCTTCTTCCCTCCGCCGCCCTGACCCTTCTTTTCTCGGTCCTGCTCCTTGCGCTGGGCAACCGATTGGGCCAGGCGAAAATCTTCAGGCACATACAACGTTTTGCAGAACCCATTACAGGGCTCATGCTCATCCTCCTGGGGGTCATCTAACGCTCAAGCTCCTTCTGCAGCACCATGCTCACCTGGCTGCCCTCCATCTCAATCTGCGCGCTGTCTATCATCATCCCTACCAACAGGATCTGGCTGGAATCGCCCGGATTACCCGATCCGGCCAGCTCCCAGTACAGATCCTCCATTCCATGGTTCTTCGACTGATTCAGCAATTCCTCCAGCTTCTCTACTTTGTTCCTATATTCCGGGTCATAATTCGCCCGAAACCGGATCGTACCTTTTCTTCCCTGTTTATCTATACTGGACTCCACATGGTCAGCCCCAAGCGCCAAAAAATACAAGGTCAGCTCCTCTACTATTTTTGACGCTTTCCTCATCTCTTGCATCATACTTCCTCTCCTTCTGCCGCCGCTATTATTCTTCCTTTTTATTCTTTTTTCTGCGTTTGCCCATCTCATAGCGTTCTATAAAGCTCTCACACAAAGGCACCATGATAATCGCCACCCATCCCGTGCTGAAGCCATTATTATACAGATTCAGGCCTCCATAGATCTGGGCTGTACACATCGCCACAGAGGAATGGATCATACCCGCGACGAGTCCGGCGAGCACCCCGAACTGACCCGCTACAGGCGCCAGCCCTACCGCAAACAGCGCCGCCAGCTGTAATCCGGGCGCGGCAGCGGTATAATCCGTCAATACCGCGGACAGAAAAACGCCGGCCAGCACCGGAAGATAGTTGCGCAAATGGGCGCCGAACGCGGCAAATCCAAACGCCGACGCCAAAGCCCCCAAAACCGGCCCTGACAGGTCTCCCCCCGTCAGTAAAATATACACCAGACCGGCAATTCCTACAAGCCCCATGTTCATGAAGGTCGCGCCAACGCCGTCCAATATTGTGAAATCCGTGACCGCGCGCCCGGATCGACGTAAAATATCCTTCAAGCCTCCCAGCTTTCCCTGACAGAGCCACAGACCATACAAAATTGTGAGAATCAGATAAATCAGGACGCCTGTCAGAAGTCCTTTATGTACCCCCTCCGTCCATATCATCACCGGATGGCTCTCCACCCCATAAGAACGCATAATGCACATCACAACAAACGCGAGGATGCCCCCGGAAAAACCCACGTTGAACAAGGTATAGCCCATATGCATGGAAGCGGTGCGCACCGACAGGGGCACCAGCAGATAGCCCATAAACATCCCCATGATGGTTGCCAGGAACAAATCAATTCTGGGGGAAAATGGCAGGATATGGACCATCTCCGTCGCAAACGGGGCGAGACAGGTGCCGAACAGGGCAGTATAGATATACCTGTTGAAGGGAACTCGGTGCAGCCAGGCGTAGGCTAACGTTCCCATTAGGAAAGGCAGCATATTGAGCGGATTTTTCCCCCACAACCCATAGCCCATGTTGATAAACAATGCAGCTATTGTCAACCCGGTATAGGGAACCTTCAGGACAGCGAGCAGGGCGAGGCAAACGCTCACCACCAGAAAAGCATTAAAAAACGCCGCGCCATAGCCCGCCAGCTCAAAATAATCTGTGATCAGGGCATCCCTGGATAAAATAATAACTCTCATTCCCTCCAGGATCTCCCTTGGCGAACCCATCAGAAATGAAGTAACCAGCAGAATACCCGCCGTAAAAAAACTGAATACCTGAAGTTCCTTTCCTTTTAACCGTTCTCTCCCCATAGTTTCCTCCATTCAGGCAGGGCAAATCAGAAAGATACGAACCTTTCTTCACCTTATTTCCTCTTCTGATCATAGTATACTTCTAATCATAGTATAACAGCACCTTACGGGATAGTCAAAGCAATGTTTTCTTCCCATTAGAAGACTTTATCGCAACAAAAAATCGGCGGGCCTTTTCTGCGCCGCCCCTGCGTCATACAACTTCCTGTAATCCCGCCGGAACCGCATCTTTTTAAGGCCTGCCGATTTTATTTTTTTTATAAGAAATTTCCCTTTTCGTTTTTTACCAGCTGCATTTCACCCCTGACAATCCCTTATCAAAATCCGAAGAAGTTCCAAGGGAAGGAATATCCTCCGTTCGGCTGCTGTTGCTGCTGTTGTTGCTGATTCTGGTTCTGCTCTTCCTCCTCCAATGCGGATTTGCGCGTCTCTTCTACCGTTACGGTAATTTCTACCGTCTCTCCCTGGCGGTAAACCTTCAGTACGATCTTGTCTCCTTCAGCGCACTTTCCAACATAATCCACCAGTCCAGAGCTGTCCGCAATCTCAGTGTCATCAATCTGGGTAATAATATCATTTGCCTGAATGCCGGCCTTATCTGCAGGACCGTCTTCCGTCACTTCCTTGACCATTGCGCCCTGAGGCACGCCATAAGCCTGCAGATCGCTGCTGACATTAGTGATCGTCACGCCGATATAAGGCTTTGTAATGTAACCCTTCGTAATGATACTTTCAATGATGCTGCGGACATGGCTGATAGGGATCGCAAAGCCGATGTTCTCAATAGAAGCCTCGCTGGCATCCCCGTTGTTGGAATACTTGGCGTTGGTGATGCCGATCACTTCACCGTACATATTGAACAGAGGGCCTCCGGAATTGCCCGCATTAATCGCGCAGCTGACCTGCATCAGATCCATGGTCGCGCCGGAAGAAAAGGTAACGCTGCGATCCAACGCGCTGATAAATCCGCCCACCAGGGAGAACGTCAGCTCACCCAGGGGATTACCGATGGCAACTACCTTATCACCTACATTAACAGAATCGGAATCGCCCAGGATAACGGGAGTCAGACCCGTGGCGTCTATCTTCAGGACCGCGATATCATTGCTTGTATCATAACCGATCAGCTCCGCGTCATATGCCGTTCCGTCAAAGGTTGTCACTGTAATGGTATTGGAGCTGTCAATCACATGCTGATTGGTGATGATATAACCATCCTCTGTCAGGATAAAACCGGAACCTGAAGCCGCCGAGGTGGACTGAATCCCCCAGTAATTCGTGGTAATAGAGGTCGTAATGCCTACCGTGGAATTCACATTCATCGCATAAACCTCTGCTTCCGTCATCTCCTTGCTGGTGTCAATATTCGCAACACTGATGGGAGAAACGGGTCTCTGTCCCTGCAGGATCACCGTACCGCCATCCGCGCCGTTCCCCGAACCAAGCCCTAGGTATCTGCCGCCGAACAAAACGCCGCCTGCACCTATCACGCCTCCCAAAAGAGAGCAGCAAAGCGCGATCGCGACTGCCTTGCCTGCGCCGAAACCGCCGGAGGTCTTTTTCTTCTTCTCCTTACGGGCACGCTTCTTAGCGTTACCCTTATCCTGATACTGGTCAGCGCCCTGCCAGGTATTTGCCTGCCCGGCGTTCTGCCAGCCGCCCGCCTGCTGTCTTCCATCCTGCCAGGTGCTGCCCTGCTGCGACTGCCGCCTGTCATCCTGCCAGGTGCTGTAATATCCCTGACCTGCGTTAGTCTGCTGTCCGGCGTTCTGCCAGGCTCCGGTCTGCTGATTCCGGTCAGCACCGCTCTGCCAGCCGCCCGCCTGCTGATTCTGACCGCCCCCGGTCTGCTGACTCTGCCAGCTGCCTGGCTGCTGCGCTGCTGCGCCTTGTGCAGTGCCAGTCTGCTGCGCTGCCGCGCCGGTCTGCTGCGCCGCTGCGCCCTGTGCCGCGCCGGTCTGCTGATTGAATGACTGTCCGCCCTGTCCGCCAAACTGCCAGTTAGGTGTATAAGCTGACGCCTGATTGCCCTGAGCATTCTGAATGCCTTCGCTGTTCATGCTGTTCTGATCGTTCATACCGCTCTGACCATTCTGATAATAATCACGATTTTCTTCGTACATAATAATGCTCCTTCCTTACTCTATGTCAATGCTCTTATTTTTATTTCCTAGGGCTTGGGATATTCTTTTCCTTTACCCTATGCAAACACTATAAAACAGATTTGTCAACAAAAATTGTTTATTTTGTGAAGAATATGTGTTTTTCTTATAAATTAATCGTAAAGACACAAATTATATTTTTTTGCAAAAAGTTACTTTATTTTTTGAAAAAATTAAGATATCTTTTTTCGCAAAAAATTATTGACAAACAATAATTTTCATGCTATTCTCTTTTTGTAAATTATCGAAAAACAATAATTTTAAGGAGGATTCCATGTTCCGCAAATTATTATATCCACTGCTTGCGGCAGAAGCCGTATTTTGCATCATATTCTGCCTTTGCAATTTTTCATCAGCCGATATCCTGGTCACAGCTTCCTCATTTCCGTTTGAACAGATCGGCAGTCTCCTGCGCGCCCTGTCCTTGACCGGAGACCCAGGCAGCGGACTCGCGCCGGGCAATGGGCTCGCCCTGGCCATCTATGTGGGGCTTTGCCTTCTGCCGTCCTTGTTTCTTCTGGATCTTGTGCGCAGATCGGCTTTCAAACCCGAAGACAGCCTTCTGGGACTGCTGTCGCTGATCCTGTTTCCTGTCCTGTACCTGATGATAAACCCGTCCTCCCTCGAGAAGCTGTTTTCCGCGCAGATGACCGTGGTTCAGGATTCAGAGACTCTTTTTCCCATATATAAAGCTATCTTGGGCGGTACTGTATGGTCCGTGGTGATCGGATACCTTATCCTCCGCACCTTAAGACTTTTTTACCGCAGCGGACAGGCAAAGCTCTGGGGATACCTGGAAAAGCTCCTCGCCCTTCTGGCAGGCTTATTCGTCCTGGCGGCCTTCGGCTCCTGCTTTGGTGAGCTTCTTTCATCCATTTCCTCCCTCAGGGCGGGCAATACCGACGGCGGCGGTCTGTCTGCGGACTATATCTTCCTGGTGCTGCGTTTTATCGTCGATGTCCTGCCCTGGCTCGCCAACATCGTTACCGTTCATTTTCTTTTTGAACTAATTTCACAGCACAAAAGGGAACCTTATTCAAAGGAGACCGTTCTGGCCGCGGACCGGCTCAGCCGGTTCTGTGTATTTTCCTTGGCTGCGGTCATCCTCAGCAATTTATCCTATCATCTGCTGCAGCTGCTCTGTGCGCGCATCCTGCGCAATATTTCCGGCACCATAAGCATTCCCGTCGTCAGCATCTGCTTTGTCCTGGCGGTACTGCTGTTTACAAGACTGTTAGCGGAAAATCATCAGCTTAAAAGCGATAATGAACTGTTCATCTGAGGTGAAACATGGCGATACGAATTTACCTGGAAGATATTTTGAAAAAAAGAGGAATGACCTCAAAGGAGCTGTGCGCAAAGGTAGGAATTACGGAAGCCAATCTGTCCATCCTGCGCAGTGGGAAGGCAAAGGGCATCCGTTTCAGCACGGTCAACCGCATCTGTTATTTCCTGAATTGCGACGTGGGGGATATTCTTAAATTTGACGGAAATCTTGATGAGGAGGAGAACACACATGACTGAACCCGATATGACAAACACAAACATTCAAAAACCCGGCAGGGGACCGCTCTATCTGCTTGCAGGAACCATCCTGCTTCTTTCCTTCCTGCTGGGAACCACAATCCTGCCGCTTACAGCAAAGGAAGACGCGAATGGGGCGAATCCTTCCGGAGCCGACCGGATGATCGGTTTTCTCATCACGACAGAGCATCTGGATTTATTCGATATGGAAGGGTATCTGCAGGACCATCTTTCCGATTTTTCAGGCGGAGGGAATATCACCCTTACAGAGAAGGATACCTCTGACTACAGCGGACGTCTTTATGCGGCCCTTAAGGAAAACGATCTGACCGACCCTGATACAGGGGAAAAGATCACAAAACAGGAATATGTATTTGAGGATGTAGATGGGATTCCGTTCTTTTACTATACCCGGACCTCCCAAGATACTACAACCATCTACAAAACAGGAGATGAAGCGATCGTCGGCCAGACGTCCATCTCCTCCACAGCGGAAGGGGAAAACATCGAGCTTACGGGAACCCTTTACATCCCGGCGGGCGGGCAGGCGGAATATTATTTCAATCCCGTGTTTCAGGCAGCCGACGAAAGCATCTTCGCAACAGGAGGGAACGGTATCTCCTTTGATGCAGACGCAGAAGGCATGGCGGTCTCCCATAAACAGGACTGGGAATCCACAGAAACCGCCTCTGACGGATCCGCTAAAATAAACCGCTTCTCCGTCGAAGTCACCGTCTCCGTGATCGACCCGCCGCAGTCCATCGCCATTGTACAGATGAACGAGCAAAACGAGGTCGTCTTGCACGAGGAATATGATCCCGATCAGATTCCGGACAGCATAGAGCCGGAAGCAGATACCAGCTACATTATCGTTGAGACCCACAAGAAAGCTTCCGGGGGCAGCCCCGCCGTCAGCTATACGCTTTTCGGACAAGAGGACGACTATCTGGAATACTTCCTCCAAAAAGACGACATCTGCATCAGACGCTCCGTGCAGCTTATGTGGAAATGAACGGATTTTACCTGGACAAAGGACTGCGGCAGCAATCCATCCATAAGATATATTTTAAAAAGACAGGCGCCGCCTCCGGGCAGCACGCCTGTCTTTTTGATACCGCATTCCCTTATGCGGTCTTCCTGTTGCTCATTCCGTCTTTTCTATCTTACATTCCGATGGCTTGCATCCTGATGGGAACCTATTTTGTCTTACCTGTCAGAACCTCAGCTTCCCTATCGCATCTTCTGCGATAAGGCATTCGCCATGTTCACTCAGGTATACCATCTGCTGCCTGTCAGCCGAGAAAATAGAAGCAAACTCCATCGCCTGGATACAGGCCCTGCTATAAACCTCATAGGAAGCATTTGCCCTTTCCAGGAATAAATAATATTCTCCATCCAGGCTGTACAGAGAGCTCTCTATGCCTAAACCTTCGGGAAGCGCCCTCGCATACCGGCAGACAGACTTGATATCAGGAAAGCAAAACACCGCAAAGGACGGTCTGTTATCTGCTTCTTCCGCAGGATGCCCTTCCCCCGTTGCCTCCTCTGTCTCCTCTGTCTCCTTTTTCGTCTCGGGCGTTCCGCCCATCCCATTCAGCTTCATCAGGTTACTGATGAGCTCATTCAGCTTGCGTTCACCGCCCAAAAACATCGGCTTTCCCCCGCTGGCAATGTAATCCTTCATATTCTTCAGGCAATCCGCAAGCTCCTTCTCGGGGCTGTCAGATTCCGGACTTCTGTCCGAAAAAGTCAGGATCATGCCCTGATCAGGCAGCATCATGATCTGCAGATCAAAGGCAAATCGCGGTGGCTGGTATCCAACCTCCTCTTCAGCATGTTCAATAATATCTTCTACAACCTCTCTGGCCTTATCGCTCCTGAGCACGAAATCCCTGTAGGAGATATTATACTCCTCAAGCTCTTCATTAGACAAAAAGCACTTGACTGTCCTCTCGTCTATTCTTTCAATCCTCATGAAACCTCACCCTATTCTTACACCGCCCCTCCCTTATTCAGGCGGTAAAAACAAAAACTAATGTTGCTCTATTATCATAACACACTTTCCCTTTTATTTCAACTGGTGACGGCTGGATATCCATCGACAGTCCATTTATAGTCCATTATCAATCCATCATCCGTATTACAGTTCACCCGCCCGCCTACAGTATCTTAAGCTTTGATTAAGAATTTTCAAAAACATGGATTTTTTGTCTGAATATGATATACTCGTTTAAGATAATCTTTTTTAGCGCCGGGAGTATACTATGAGCAATATTATCGATCTGAAAACTGACAACTCCATATCTCTGATCCATTTTGAGCTGCAGACGCCCTCTGTGAACCTGGGGGAGGATCTGGTTTTTTCTTTTACCCTGCAGAATACCTCCGATGCCCCGATACGCCTTAACATCCGTTATGAGATTGATTGTCCGGATGGAAAGGGCGGATGGCGCCGCCATTCCTATAAAATTTCCAACAGGAAATGTCCCGTTGGCTTTCTGCTTTATAACCGGAACCACACGATCTTGGAGGATTCTGTTTCCAAAGCCGCCGCGCTCCCGGCGCATACTTCCCAGGAAAACGCCCCTACGGACAGCCCTTCCGTTCTCCTTTTTAGCAGGAATTCCGAAACCGATTCTCTCAGGCTGCCCTGCAGGCTGCATATCCTGATAAACGGGCGGGTGCTGAGAACGGAGGGCTTTGAACTGTGTTTGTGAGGAACACAAGCATCAAAGGACCATTTCCTTCTTATCCAAATCCTCCTGCGCCTTCACCAGATCCTCCCTGATATTCAGCTTCTGAGGACAGGCCCTCTCGCATTTGCCGCATCTGACGCAGTTTTTCGGCTTGTTCGCTTCGTCCATGCCTTCCCAGCCGCGCCTTACCATTTTATAATTCTGATATTTATGATAGGTATTCCACAACCGGAAGGTCTCAGGAATATTCACGCCGAACGGACAGGGCATACAATACCTGCAGCCGGTGCAGCCATTCTTTACACGGCCGTTCATGATCTGCAGCACCTCATCTATGGTGGCTGCCTCAGCCTCGCTTAACGGTTTGAAATGACAGAATGTCTTCAGGTTGTCCTCCACCTGTTCCATCGTGCTCATCCCGCTTAAGACCACCTTGACATTGGGAAGACTTCCCACCCAGCGCATTGCAAAGGAAGCGATGGATGCTTCCGGATCATGGGCATGGAATTTAGCGGCGATCGCATCGTCGAAATTAGCCAGGGTTCCCCCCTTCACAGGCTCCATCACAACCAACGGGATCTTTTTTTCTTCGGTCAAATGATATCCCCTGATGCCGGCCTGCGTATGCGCATCCATATAGTTAAACTGAATCTGGCAGAAATCCCAGTCCCTGTAATTCAGTACTTCTTCAAACACCTCATAGCTGTCATGGAAAGAAAAACCCAGATAACGGATCTTTCCTTCCGCCTTCAGCTCCTCCAGATGCTTTACGACGCCCAGGGAAAGCATATGATCCCAACGGTCCTTAGAAATGGCGTGCATCAGGTAAAAATCCACGTACTCCACCTGAAGCTTCTTCAGCTGCTCTTCAAAAATACGATCCACATCCTCCAGGGAATTTACCGCCCAGAGAGGAAGCTTGGTCGCCAGGTAAAAGGAATCCCGGTCATACTTCTTAAGGACCCTTCCTACGAAGGTCTCGCTCTCCCCTCCATGATAGGGGTAAGCGGTATCTATGTAATTAACACCCGCCGCGATCGCCCGATCCATCATCTGCTCTGCCAGCTGCTCATCAATCCTGCCCTCCGGTCCTGTTGGGAAACGCATACATCCAAAACCCAGCAGGGAAGTCTCAACTCCAATATTTTCCATTTTCCTTTTTTCCATGCTGAAATCTCCTTCTCTTTTTATCTGCTTTTCTGATCTCTCGACTGTTTGCCGAGCCTCTTTTTGCTCCGTCCACAGCCCTCTGGCCCGATTCCTTACCTCATTCCCCTGTCTGGACCCCGACCTTAAGGATTCCATTTTCATCCGCTTCCACATGATAATCTCTGCTGTATTTATTGATCAGACCTAAAACACGGTCGTAATCCTCTCCTTCCAGGGGAGTGGGCTGGAAATTATTGCGGCTGCCCACAGAGCTGATGGAACAGGGTATCACCCTGGCATCTCCCGGCTGCGCTTCACCTTCCTCTGAAAAGGTAAAAGTCTGCTGAAAGATCATGGTATCCTTATCCTTCGGGTTCCGGTTCCCACCAAAACAGAAATTGCCCAGACTGTAAATAATGTATTTGCCCTCGTATTGCTCAATGCCCTGCAGCACATGGGGATGATGCCCGATCACAAGGTCGGCGCCCCAGTCGATACACTTTCTGCCAAGCTCCTTCTGATAAGCATTGGGATAATGCTCCGTCTCAATGCCCCAGTGACAGCAGGCAAGCACAAGCTCCACGCCGTCTTCCCTGAGCTTTTTAATGCCCTCCTCAAGGAACTTCTCCACCGCCGTACCGTCATATACCTGGTTCACGGAGACAAACCCGATGCGAATCCCCTTCGTTTCATAAATGCCGATATTATCATCATAGGCATAGACAATCTCTACATTCTCCAGCGCTTCCACAGTATCCAGGACGCCCTGCTCCTTATAATCCATCCGGTGATTATTTCCCATGCTGACTGCTTCAACATCACCCTTTAAAAGGATTTCCGCATACTCCGGGTCGCCGCGCATATTGAAGGCCTTATCAGGCATGTAATCCTCCGAAAGGGTCAGGGGTCCTTCCAGATTCACAATGGTCATATCGTCCGCCTCGAAGATTTCCTTTACATTCTTGAGGAAATACTCATTCGGCTCCTCTGTCGTATCATACATCTCGCGAAAGGTTCCGCCATATCCCTGATCCTTATGATTACCCAGCGTCACGTCGCCTGCCGCAGAAATGGTAATGCTGATATTCTCATAATCTATCCCTGTTTCCCCGGTTTCTGCGGTTGCCCCGGTTCCTGCGGTTGCCTCGGTTCCGTCTGCCGCTTCGTTTCCAGCTGCCGCCCCGACTTCTCCAGACGCTGCGGCAGTTCCGGTTTCCCCTGCGGCATCCCCGTCTTCATCCGGCACGGTTCCCTGCATTCCTGCTTCGTCCATACCGCTTTGGTCGTCCGGCATTCCTTCTGTCTGTTCTCCTTTTTCCTCTGATTCTCCAGGCGCAAACTCTTCCACCTGAATATGGTCCACTTCGGTCTCAGGCTCCCAATTCCCGCAGCCTGCGGGCAAAAAAATACAGGCCAGGAAACCAAGGCTTAAGGAAAAGGCTTTTATCCACTGTCTCATAAAAGATGCCTCTCTTATCCTCTGAAATAGTACTCCTGTCCTATATCATACTCCATTTTCAGGCATTTGAAAAGATTATTTTATGCTCCGATCTGTTTTCCTTCAGAAATGACCGCAACCGCCCCCGGGAGCTCATAGCCCGAATGAACACTCTTTATCTCCCAGCTGCTTCCAAGTTCAAGCATACGGCTCACCTGACCGGCCGGATACTCCGCAATCGGCGCTAACAGCACAGCCAGATTTGCCACCATCTGCACGCTGTTTAAAACGGTGTTCCGGCAAATGCGCCGGTCGTTTTTACCGCTTTCCCAGAGTCTTCCCTGGTCAAAATACTCATTGGCAAACTGCAGATAACCGCACAGGAGCCTTGTAAGCTCTTTTTCTCTGCCTTCCCGGAGAAAATCCCCCTCCGTGTCAAAAAGCTCCTTCGTCTTCCAATATAAAGCCTCGTCCAGGCGTCCGGCCGGAACGATCCCCTCAAAATAATTCTGAATAAAGTAAAACAGCTTATTTACAAGATCGCAGTACCCGTTGATCAGAAATTCTCTTTCGTCGGTCTCTCTTTTTTTCATTATAAAAGCTCCCATCCTTAAACGACTTTAAGGACGAGAGCTGACTCAGCTTCGTGATACCACCTTAATTCACCCATACCTCACGGCATGGGCCTCAGCGACTACGGATTGCTCGATAGTCTGGCACGATAACAGGTGCACCTGTCGCAGCCTGTCCGCAACTATATCTGCGGAGTCGGTGCGAAGCTCCGAGACCATGTTCAAAGAAGCCTTCCATATCCCTTCCCACCAGCCGGGACTCTCTGCGACGTATCTCTTCTCCTACTCTTCTCTTCACAGCTTTTCACAAAATCTAAAATTAATGTAACCCATTCCTCCGGAAATGTCAATACCTTTTGAGAAGAAATGCAAGCGCAGTTCAATAGTTCCTGCTTATAAAATCAATCTCATCCACTCCCGCGTCGGCGTTGAGCCGCAGGGCAAGATAGAAGAAATACCCAGATAGAAGATTCGCCAGATCCATCAGCCTGGGCTCCACGGAATGTCCCTGCTGGATATGGCGGTAGAGGAGCCTCACCAGTTCCTTGCCCCGAACCCGCAGGATATGGGCCATGCATCCTGTCTCACATCCTTGGGGAGTCACAAAACGGCGGCATCTGTCGCCGCACTGAACACGGAGACGTTCCACAGCGGCAAAAAGGCGGTCCTTTTCTTCCTCCGTCACCTTAAGCTGCGTTCTCAGGGAAGGATTCATGTGATAGATCAGCTCGCATATCCATAAAAGCTCTTTTTTGAGGCCCTCGTCCGGCACCTTGGCGCGCAACAGCCCTACCTCGCTCGCCATCCGGTCAGTCATCAGCTCAAAATCGCACCGCAGATCGTCGGATGCGTCGCCCAGAAAGGGATACGCCTCGTACGGACTTTTCCTCAATTTCTCCCATCTGCGCCGGGAGGCGTTCATATAGCCGGGTACGTCGATCCCGAAGACGCGGCTCAGCATCTCGGGATCCAGGCCGTCGGCGCTCCCCAGATAAACGCTCCTGCCCCGGTCCATCAAAAGAACAGTATCGGCAAAGGATAACGCCAGGTCGAGGTCATGGAACACACCGATAGCCATCCGCCCCGGCTCACTTGTCCATTTTTTCAGTTCCTCCACCAGCTCCACCTGATACTTAAGATCCAGGTGGTTGGCAGGCTCATCCAGCAGGATGATCCGCGGCTCCTGGACAAACGTCCTCGCCAGCAATACCCGCTGGAGCTGACCTCCGGAAAGCTCCGTAATGCGCTTATCCCGCTCCTGCCACAATCCCAGCCTCTTAAGCTGTTCCTCCGCCATTCGGCGGTCTTCCGCGCCCGGCGTGGAAAACAATCCCCCTTCCAGATGCGCATACCGCCCTAACAGCACCGTTTCCATCACCGTGTAAGAAAAGGATACGGAATTCATCTGGGTCAACATCGCCATGGTTCTTCCCTTCTCCCGGACCGTCATGGCCTTCAGGTCGCGCCCGTCGAATTCCATGGTTCCCGTGGACGGCAGAATCCCCATAAGCCCCCGCAGGAGCGTCGTTTTACCGCAACCGTTGGAACCAAGGACCACCAGCCTCTGCCCCGGCGACAGGGTAAAGGAAATATCATTCACCACCTGTTCTCCCCCGTAACCGCAGGAAAGCTTCTTAACCTCAAGCATCTCATCTCCCCCTTTTCTTGAAGAACACATAAAGGAAAAACGGCGCGCCAAGCAACGCCGTGACCGCGCCCACGGGTATTTCCCTCGGTGAGGCAAGGGTTCTGGCGGCAAGATCGCACAAAACCATAAAACTGCCGCCCAGCACCATTCCGGCCGGCAGTATCCGCCTGTGCCCCGCCCCGAAAAGCCGACGTGCGACGTGCGGCGCCACCAAATCCACAAAGCCTATGATCCCCGAGAAAGCCACAGCCGTTCCGGTCAAGACAGCTACCAACGCAATGACCCTCCGTTTGGAGCGCTGTGGGTCGACCCCCATGCCCTGAGCCTGTTCGTCTCCAAAGGTCATCACATCCAGCATGGAAGCCCGGCTCATGAACAGGACAAAGCATAAAAGCAGCACAGGCCCCAGTACCGCTACGCCCTGCCAGCCCTTGGCTGCGAAACTTCCCATCTGCCACAGGCCGATGCGCTGGGCGTATTCGGGGGACATGGCGGCCATCAGGTCCATGACTGCGGAAAAAAAGAGGGATATCACCATTCCTGTCAGCACTACCGTAACGCTGGAAAGCCTTGCGTCAAACGCCTTCGCCAGGGCAAGCGCCAATAGCACCGTGCCGAGTCCCCCCGCGAACCCAGCCGCCGGCAGAAGGAACGCGCCCGCGATTCCGCCGGTGAGCCCTGCCGCCATGACCATCGTGGCCCCCAGCCCCGCTCCTGCGGAAACCCCCAGGCCAAAAGGGGAAGCCAGGGGATTCTCCAAAGCAGACTGCATCACCGTTCCGCCCACGGATAACGCCGCCCCGGTCAGGAACGCCAGGGCGACCCTTGGAAGCCGCAGGCCCAGGATGAGGGCGCGAACGCCCTCATCCCCCTGCCCGGCAAGGGCAATCATGATTTTAACCGGAGATACGGGAACGCTTCCCACGCCGACGCCGAGGAGGATCGATGCGATTGCCAGGAACGCCAGAAACCCGGCGCCCTTCATGCTCCTATTCACCGTAATACTCCGGATAGACAGCGGCGGCCATCTCCTTGAGCGCCTTTACCACGTTGTGGTCAGGCACGGAGGACGCCATATTGTCTATGTAATAGACTTCTCCGTTCTTGACGGCGGCAACCGCCTCCCATCCTGAACGGGATTTGATCTCCCCTATGGGATCGTCGATATAATTAACGTTCGTCAGGATGACATCCGGGTCGGCGTTCACCACGACTTCCTCCGTGACTCCCAGCCAGCCGGATTCGGAAGCAAGGATATTCTCCGCCCCGATGAGCTCCAGCATCTCATTGAGGAAAACGCCGTTTCCAAAGCTGTACATATACGGCGCGGCGGAGATTTCAAAATAGACAGACTTCTTTTCCGTTATGGTCTTTCCGATGGCAGCGATCTGATCGACCTGCGACTGCATGTCGTCGATGATCTCCTGTCCTTTTTCCTGCGCCCCAAACACCGAAGCAACGAAGGCGATGTCGCTCTCGATATCCGCTATGCTGTCGCTGGTCGGCACGCAAGCCACGCAGACGCCCAGGTCGATCAGGGTCTGATACGGGTTTTCCTGATCATAGAGGCTCAGGTTTGTCACCAACAGGACATCCGGCCGCAGGTTCACAAGCTGTTCCATATCGGGAGCAGACAAATCCAAAACGACGGCATCCTCCTTCAGGCCCTCAAGCCCTATGCTGGTGGTGTCATATGCCTCAATTTTGTCCCCAAACCCCAGGGCGACGACCATCTCCGCCAGGGACGGCGCCAGAACTGCCACGGTGTTGATCTCCTCCGGAACAGTGATCTCGACTCCGCTGGGGTCAGTGAGAGTGCGCGGGGATGAGGGTTCTGACGATCCGGCATCTCCGCAGGCAGTCATGCCCAAAGCCAGCGTCAGGGCTAAGAGCAGACTCAATGCTTTTACCTTTGCTTTTGTTTTCAGTTTTTCTTTTGTTTTCGGTTTTTCTTTTACCTTCATTTTTTATCCACCCTTTCCTCCGGCAAAAAAAGAACACCCCTCCACATACGAGGGGTGCTTTTGCCGTCAGAAACCAGCCTCCGGGAAAATCTCCCGGAGACGGGCGCAAAAACACGCATAAATCCATTCATCGTGAACTTATGCAGGACAGACTCAGCGATCTGGCTGAACGCGCTGGCGCGTATCACAGTGGCGGGACCGTGCGGGATTCTCACCCGGCTTCTCTGAATAGATGCCTGACCCTTGTATTGGAAAGTATTCAGTTTCCGGAATTATCGTCCCAAAAAGGACGTGAGCTTAGTATATCAGACGCCCTTCGGACTGTCAAGACGGTACGCTGATATTGCTAACCGTTCAGCCTCGCCAGTTCAGCCTCGCCATTCGCTTGCATTTACCGACAGGATATGATACAACTGAATTATCAGCCGAATTCATGCATTTCTTCCGCAGAACGGCTGAAAACAAACAGACAGGAGAACCAGCCAGATGAGCCATATACCCACGAAATATAACTTTACCACACTTATCGACCGCACGGGCAAAGACGCCCTTGCAGTAGAAGTCATTCCTTTTGAAGACGCTCAGATTGCAGAGGGTTTCAGCCGGATTCCCATGTGGGTCGCAGATATGAATTTTGCAACGCTTCCCACCATCCAGGAGCGTATCATAGAGCGCGCAAGCCATCCGGCTTTCGGATATTTCACTCCTTCTGAAGAATATTTCCAAAGCATCATACGCTGGCAGAAGGTCCGAAACGGAGTGGAAAATCTCCCCAAGGAAGCCATCGGCTACGAAAACGGCGTCCTCGGCTGTGTCGCCTCAGCGCTTCAGGCATTCACCTCGCCGGGGGAAGCCGTCCTGCTGCACTCCCCTACCTATATCGGTTTCACGGCTACTCTTGAAAATAACGGGCGCAAGATCGTCCTGAGTGACCTCATCCTGGATGAAAATGGAATCTGGAGAATGGATTATGAGGATATGGACCGCAAGATAAAGGAAAACCATATCCACCTTGCCGTTTTCTGTTCTCCCCACAATCCCACGGGCAGAGTTTGGAGCCGGGAAGAGATTGAAGCAGCCATGGAGGTCTACGCGCGCAATGACTGCATCGTGATTTCTGATGAAATCTGGTCGGATCTGATCCTGGAGGGCTATCGACATATCCCAACCCAAAGTGTTTCCGAGGACGCCCGCAGCCGCGCCATCGCCATTTACGCGCCTTCCAAGACCTTCAATCTCGCAGGCTTAGTCGGCTCCTACCATATCATATATAATCCCTATCTGAGGGACCGCGTGCGCAAACAGTCCTCGCTGAGCCATTACAACAGCATGAACATTCTTTCCATGCACGCCCTGATTGGCGCTTACCAGCCGGAGGGCGAGCAATGGGTGGACGATCTCAGACAGGTCCTCACCGGGAACGTGGACTTTGCTTATGAATTTATCCGCGCCCATTTCCCCGGCATCCGGCTCTCCAAGCCCCAGGGCACCTATATGCTCTACCTGGACTGTTCGGAATGGTGCCGCACACACAGACGTACCCTGGATGAACTGATCCGAAGGGGCATCCGTGTAGGCGTGATCTGGCAGGACGGCAGACCTTTTCACAAGCCGGATTCGATCCGCATGAATCTTGCCCTGCCCAGACAGACCGTGGAAGAAGCCTTCCGGCGTCTGGATCAATATGTGTTTCATTCCGGGGAGCCCGTCGAGCCATCAGACCCGGCAGAACCCTCTTCTCCGTAAATATTTTCACGGATATACTGCTTGTTCTGTTCAAAATCCACCTGCAGCACGGCCATCTTATCGATCGTCACGCTTTCATAGCTGCCCGGTATGGGAATACTGCTCTGAATGATATCATATGTGAGGATCTTCACCGCCTCAAGGCTTAGCTCCTCACATTCCTCCCTGGTCAGATTCGTCGTCAGATTGGGGAGCAATCCGTCCATCAGTTCCTCTGAATTGGTGAGAAGCTTTGCAGGGGCCTGCTTTATGATGGCGGACAATACCTTCCGCTGGCGCTCTGTCCTGCCGAAATCGGTGCCGATATATCGGTTCCGGCAATAGGCAAGCGCCTGCGGCCCGTTCAGATGGAGCATTCCGCTGAGGCTTTCGTCAAGGTAATCCGTACCCTCCGGCCTATCCTCCAGCATATTGTATTCCACAAGATAGGCGTTGACATACTTAACCTCTTCATTGGAAAGCTCCAGGTCCACGCCCCCCACTGTATCCACCAGATTCGCAAAAGCCTGGAAATTCACCAGCACATACCTGTTAATGTTGATATCGAAATTAAGCTCCAGCGTCTCCAGCAAAAGCTGTGCGCCGCCATAGGAATAAGCCGCATTCAGACGGTTATGCCCATGTCCGGGAATCTCCACATACATATCGCGGAGAAGGGAAGTCATATGTATCGTCTTCGTCGCGTTGCTCACCGACACCAGAATCATGGCGTCGGAGCGTCCATCTGTTCCCTGCTTCCTGGAATCATTTCCGATCAGCAGGACATTGATCACGCCTTCCTCCTTCATTGGCTCCGATACCAGGGAATCAATCACCTCATAATGGATCTGGTTGTAAACTTCATTTACCGTGGATTTCCACCAAAGAATCCCTCCAAGGATGATAATGATCAGAATCCCCAGAAACAAAATCCAAAGATGCCTTTTCTTTCTGTGCTTTTTCTTCTTCTTTTTGGGCAGCTTGATCTCTTCATACCCGCCCTCTGTTTTCGCTTCATATTTTTTGCTCATAATACCGCTGTTCAGCTTCCTTTCCTTCTCAATCTCAATGAACACTCCCGCGCACCTATTTGCGCACCCTGTCCGCCATCCTTATGCCGGTCAGATGCTTTGAACCGTCTTCGGACCGTTTCATTCCTTTCACAGGATGATGTCATTATCTCATAAAGGGGCGCTCCGCACAACTTAAGTTTTTTTTAAAAAAAGCATACAATTCTTAAAAACTCATTAAAAATGGAGAAAAAAGAAAAGCAGAAACCTTTCTTCCAGTCTCTGCTTTCTCAGAGCGACAGACGGGACTCGAACCCGCGACCTCCACCTTGGCAAGGTGGCATACCACCAACTGTACTACTGTCGCATATTCTCTTGAAAAGAAATTCACTCTTTCAAAACAGGATGCAATCACCCGCTCTGCAGAGCGGGTGATGGGAATCGAATGTCGCTTCCACAAATCCGCCTATTAAAAAGGAGGAAAGCACTTCATCCTCTCTCTCGTACCAATTTCGTACCGACTTGCTAAGTGTAACTCATTATTTTTGAAATGTCAATACTAAATAATAAAAAGTTTTTGCCTTTACACGTCCTTCTTTTATAGTATAGAGAGATTTAAACGCCAAAATAAAAAATGCTAAAAGGTTCAGTGCTTAAACAAGACGAGCGCTGAACCTTTTTTATAAATACAGCCCTGGCGCACAACCAGTAAGCACCGTCGATAAGGAAAGCAAAACTGCAATCACTCTCTTCATCTTCGATTTCATAGTAAATCATCCTCCTTCTTAAAAATAAAACTATTGTATCATAACGCAAAAAATATATAAAGTTTAAAGCCCCACAGTCCGTCTCGCCAATACGGACATGGGGCTCAAACAACTAGGAAACTAGCAACCGCAGAAAGGTTCAGCACCTGTTGGAAGTGCTGAACCTATATTCTGGACAAGCATTCAGTTGAAAGAATGCCCTCTTCTCCAGGAAGAGGGCATCAGATATCTTACCACTTGAATAATGTTACTGCATAGAACCACCCATCCTTAAAATATACCGCATAGACAGCCTGAGTAAAACTAGGATTGAACATAGCTTCCCTATGACCCTCCGAATTATACCACTGCGTATAAGTCGAATCCACCGTACCCTGTTGGTTCCTCGTGATATTCTCCCCACACTCACTAGGCTCACCATCGTGACTATAATTCGAGGCAATCTCCACAGCTCTTCTCATAGCCACGTCCTCGTAATCACTCATCCACTCAAGAGGATTCAACCCAGCTGCTACCCTCTGCTCGTTCAGATAGTCTACAAAACTTCTATCAACCTTAGCACAATCCCAATCAGGAGCTGCAAGAGACTCAGCGACGTCCTTATCACGGACAGTGTAAAGAGCTCCATCCTCCCCAAGCACTGTAGTGTAATCGTCAGCCTGGGCTAACAGCCAGTCCCAAAAGTCCTCTTCAGAATCGCCACCAGTGTACTCTACCGAACCACCCTGGGAAGATGCATCCTGCTGGGGAGTACCCTGAGCAGGAGCAGTATTGCTGGCTACCTGAGTGACAGGCTTCTCAGTGCTAAGATAGTTGTTAGACACATACCCCGTTCCGCCTTCGCCATCAGTGATTCTGTACCAGCCAGTCTCATTGCACTTACCAGTTACCGTTACCGCTTCACCTTTGGAAAGTGATGCAATTTTACTTCCATCCGTTGACGGCATGTCTCTTACATTCACAGAATTGGATGCATAGTACTGGGCGTTGTCGATGTCTGCGAAAGAGTAATCCTGCTTCATACCCAGAAGATATACAAGGGAGAACCTTCCCTCTTCATCGTAGTAAGAAGTCACCGCCCCACTGCCTTCAGATACGCCCTTACCTTCTGGCTCAATGAGAATGGCATCTTTATTACCGTCAAAGCACCTCTGATAAAGGTTCTCATCAAACTCCGCCGGGGTTCTTGTTTTTGCCCAGATAGTGATGTAATCACTCTCGGGTTCTACACCGTCTTCCAATAAACCCTTCGCAAACTCCTTAGCCTGCTCCGCCATCTCGTCGCTCCACTCAAAGGTTCCTAACCCAGCCTCGGATCTCCTTGCGTTGATATAGTCGAAATACCCTTTCTCGTCGTAAGCCCCGACCTTAGCTTCCTCGGTCACCTCTTCGGTCTCCTCAGTGCCCTCGGCGTCCTCTTCAGGCTCCTCAACGCCCTCAGCGTCATCCGTTACCTCTTCGGTTTCCTCTACCGCCGCTCCGCTTCCGGTGATCTCCTCAGTACTTTCTCCGGCATCTTTGCTTTCCTCTGTTTCGATTTCAGAGATATCATTCTCCCCGCTTTCAGAAACCGTTTCATTTTGGGGAATATTGCCGGGTTCATTGTTTGTGACCTCTGTCTGCCCACATCCTGTTAAGAGCATGGATGCCATTAACAAAGCAATGATTTTTTTCATTCTATTTTTTTTCATTTGATTACCTCCTTATTATTGCGTGATTTCTTTTTGATATCACTTTTAAGATATCTATAAGATATCACTTTGAAGTCAAATTTTCAAGAAAAAGTTATAATAAAATGACCAGTTTTGTATGGTATGGAGGTATGATGTATGAATCCGAATTTCTCACTAAGAATTGATGATGAACTTTTAAAAAAACTTCGATACATTGCTGATTATGATGATAGATCGCTTAATGGAGAAATTCAAAATATTTTAAAGCAATACATTGTAAAATTTGAGAAAGAACATGGGAAAATTAAGCTCGAATAATATAAATCAGTAAACTTGCACAGAAAAGTAAATTTATAATTTCAAATTAATTCTTCTAACTTATCTAATAATTACGAAATCTATAAAATACCTTATATAAAAAGTAGAGATTTACCATTTCAATGCAGTTCTTATAAATTATCTGACATTTCCGAAATATTGTTTCAGGGGATATGCTACTATATCTACAAGTGCATACAATTCTAAAACAAGTATATCAAATTTATCCTTCAGCATAAACAAAAGCAAGCTAAGATATAGGTAAAAAAAAATGTGTCGCGACCTGGCATTATTCTAGCAGGAGTTTTATAATTGATAATAACCGATAGGGTGATGCTTCTGCTAAATAAAAATATTTTATAGCAAAGATAAATTGTGTCTAACAAAAATAATTAAATATCTAAGACATTACTGATATAGAAGTCCGTTTCTGGGGGGGAGTTCAGGTGAATTTACTGAGGTTCAATTAACAAGTATAATATGCTTACACTAAAAAGAGAAGAGGTGATACATATGAAAATAACAGGTAAAATTTATTTAACAACTAATATTTCAAGCAAGAATAAATTATATGTAACAAAAAAATTATACTAGTAGTAGGAGGAAATTAATGATGAAAGAAATGAATAGCATGCATCCCTCATATACGGATGAAGAAAACAAAATGGTATATGACTATATTGCAGGAGCTTCTGAAAAGGAACTAGTGGCGATGGTTAATAAGCTCATAGAATTATATACCGAAGATGTTCCATCTATCAATGAAGTTTTTATGCAGTTCGAAAAAGAGTTGCGAGTGCGAGACGATTTATTTCAACAGAAAAAAGCTTTAAAAAAATGTATAGATGATTGGAACAAATATTATTCTGCGCTATTTCATAAAAGAAATGCCAACGTGGTTAGGAAAAAATATTTATACTTTAAAGAGAATGAATACCCAGCCATTAAGCAGAAGGATGATCTTGGTGTTTTTATGTCTTTTATTAGGGAATATGGAAGCAGTAACAATAAAGGACGAAATGTACCGGAAATGTATTATTGTGACCGTATAATTCGTTTATATATTTTAAATCCAGAAGCTAAAAACGCTTTTAAAGTACCATCTAAGCCGAAGGTAATATATCATTCTTTACAGGATGTTCCAAAAAAAACGAAATGCAGAGAGGAGCTCTTTGAAAGTATTGGGAAAACTACTTTACAATATATAGTTACACATATGTTGTATAATCTTGGTTCTCCCGAAGCCCTTAAAATTCCTATAATAATTCGTTTTAAGATAAGAACATATGCTAATCAAAGTAAAAAAAAGAATGTCTCACCATTTACTACAAATATGCCTAGTATTTTTGAATTAATAGAGGAAAATCAAAAATTGTTTAAAAGAATCTGTGAAAAAGAAAAAGAATGTAACGAACTACTCTTAGAAATTGCAAGTTAAAAAAATAAAAAGCATCCGATATTGGGTGCTTTTTATTTTACTTAAAAATTGCGAAAAAAACATGACTATCGGAGATATTGCTATTCAAATTAATGCAGAATGTGTTAAATATCTTAGACATTACGGATATTGAAGTCCGTTTCTGGGGGAAAATTCAGAGCAATTTACGAAAGCTCGATCAATGAGTAAAATAAGCTTACATTAAAAAGAAAGGAGGTGATTTATATGAGAGTAACAGGAGAAGCAATTTTTATGGCGGTCAGAAGCGGTACTTCAAAAGCCGGAAAACCGTTTTATACTGCAAAATTCCTCGATAAAGACGCAGATGAATTCTACACAATCTTTATCGATGAAGACATGTTCAATGATCTTAAAGAGATGCAGAGGAGTACACCTGTTCTGTTAACCATTGACGAAGTTATTGGCAGTAAATATGTCTCTCTGGTCTCTGTAGAAGCGCTTTCAGTTGACCTGTAAGAACAGGTCTAAAAAACAGGCGGGTAGTAATTCCACCCGCCAAACAAAAAAAGAGAGGAGGTGATTTATATGAGAGTAAAAGGCGAATCAATTTTTATGGCGGTCAGAAGCGGTACTTCAAAAGCCGGAAAACCGTTTTATACTGCAAAATTCCTCGATAAAGACGCAGATGAATTCTACACAATCTTTATCGATGAAGACATGTATAATGATCTTAAGGAGATGCAGAGGAGTACACCTGTTCTGTTAACCATTGACGAAGTTATTGGCAGTAAATATATCTCATTGGTATCAGTAGAGGAAATTTCAGTAGATTTGTAAATACAAATCTACAATCTGGCGGGTGGTAATTCCGCCCGCCAAAGAAAATATATAAGGAAGGAGATAAATTTAATAATGAATAATATTATTATTATTTTAATTTTTACAATCATTTTTTTAATAATTATAGTATTTGCAATAAAAATCATTAAAAATGTTTCCATACAGGAAGCATTGAGGATTTTTGTCAAGTTCATGGTAGATGAAGCAAAAGACTTGATGAAAGAAACATCAAATGTGGCTTCTTATCCTGTTTGTATTGGTTGGGATGGATATCGAATCAATCCACGGATCGTAGAAGATGCCTTTTCAGCAATGATGAAAAATTTTGACGTTTGTTGTTACAGTGGGTCAGGTTACTATGATAATGGAAACTTATATTGTTATAAGTTTAAAATCATGTACAAGCCCGAATCGGTCGACATGTCATATTTTGACAAACTGATACAGAAGCAAGCGGAGGAAGTGCTGGAAAAGTTTCTGCAGCAGCAGATGATCATCCTAAATACCGAAAGCATGACTTTTACAGATATCCGGCAGGATGGTTGGCTTATTGTTTACTATGCAGTAAACGAAGAAGGCATCAAAAGGCTTGATTCTTACAAACAGCATAAGAGGATGTTTCAAAGGAAAGCAGTTACGACTTCCCACTCTGAAATGAAAGAAAACTGGGATAAAAGCGACCCTCCCTAAAACCAAGAGGAAAATGGTATTCGGTTATGAAATGGAAAAGTACAGAACCTATGCTGTTAAAGTACCCATACAGTTAAACTTATCGAGCCATTGCCATATGCTCCTGACTGGAGGGAGCGGTTCTGGAAAAACCATGGCGTTATTATTCCTATTGGGAAATCTGATTCGTGAATACCCTGAGATCGTGATTTATCTTTGTGACTTCAAACGGGGAGAAGAATTCTCTTTCCTCAAAGGTTATAAACATTATTACGGGGGAAACGACTGTTATAAAGGAATCATGGATTATTATGATCTCTTTTCCTCCATAAGAGAAAATGAGGAAGCATCATGGCAAAAAAAATATCTGCTTATCTGTGATGAATATCCCGCACTGGTCAATTATCTGCAAATGAAGGATAAGAACAACAAAACCAAACTTGCTAATGATGTTTTAAATGCTGTTGCCGAAATCCTGATGGCAGGAAGAGGATTAGGGGTCTATCTGTGGATTACCACCCAGAGGGCGGACAGCACACTTTTTGCCAATGGAGCCCGGGATAATTTCATGATTATATGTGCTCTGGGCAGATTGTCCAAGGAGCAAAAAAACATGCTTTTTTCAGGGCAGGATATTCCGGAGGGCGATGCTTATTATCCCGGCGAAGGTTTGTTGCTGGCAGACGGCCAGAATGCCGTCTGTGTGAAATATCCTCTCATTGAAAATATGAAGGAGTGGGAAAGCAGGATTCTGGAAGCCTTGTCCAGGGGGCAGGATGCGGACTAGCTCCCCCGCCAGCTGCCCCGCTTGTCCGCGAGAGGACGCCGCAGGCGGACGGGAGCGGACAGGGGCAGGCGAGCGGAAGCGGGAGCGGACAAGGGCAGGTTGGCTGCCAGTGTTACCAGCCAACCTCTGTGACTGTGAAATCAATCCCGCAACCCGTATCTTTACGGCATTTTAATGGTCAAAAATGTCACAAACCAAAGTTTGACAGGCAAAGGAGGTGTGAAAAGTGGGATTTTCCCCTGATACAAAGGGAAGAGCGTTCATAGCAGTAGTTCAGGTTCAAAACATGAAGAAAATGGGTTTATCGGAAGAACAGTATGAAGACCCCGAATTCCTTGCAAATTATCTCTTGGACTTATGGAGTGGCAGCGGAAAAGACCGCACAGGCGCCGTTGCGGTATGCGAAAGCCAAGAAGGATTGTATCATGCCCATCTTGCTTTGTATGGAAATTCAACCACTTTAAAATGCGTTGCTGATGTTTTATTCCAAAGCCACGTTGAACCACAGCTTGGGGGCAAAGCAGCCTTATCGAACTATCTGTTAAAGCAGGGGAAATATGAGGAAAAAGGGGAAAAAGTCCTATATGTAAAAGGCATAGAGAATATACAGGATGTCAGGGGGAAAAGAAGCGACATGGAAATCATCGAAGAAGAGTTGCTTCTCGGCAAAACTCCACAGCAGATATTAGATAAAAACTTTTCCTTTTACAAGTATGAAAACTTAATAATGCACGCTTATATTGATCAGCGTATCCGTGATGCCCCTACTTTTCGGAAAGTTTATGTGGAAATCCATATCGGTGATAGCGGAACTGGCAAAACCTATGTTTATAATCAGTTGTGTACGGAATACGGTTCTGAAAACATTTACATATTAACTGACTATGACAACAACGCCAGCGGAGCACTTGATTCCTATATGAAGATGGGAGCGCCGCCAATCCTGTTTATGGATGAATTCAGGGGCGTGAATTTCCCCTATTCCAAGTTACTGTCCATGCTCAGCGGTTATACCAGGATGCAGACCCATAGCAGATATTCCAATACTTACAATCTATGGGAAAAGGTGTACATTACATCTGTCTATCCGCCAGAAGTTTTATATGAAAACATGGTAAGGGAAGAAAACAGGAAAATAGATTCCATGTACCAAATGATGCGGAGGATTGATAAAATTGTATACCATTACATAAAAGACAAGGATTACCGCACCTATACCATGGATGCAAAAGATTATTCAACTTTTGAGGACTTAAGAAATAAAGTCGATATCCTGTGTAAAGCAGAGGATGGATTTGTTGAAGTTAGCCGTTTTGGACAACAGAAACTTCCATTTGATGATTAAACCTAAGGAGGATTTTTTATGGAAAACAATAACAACGAAGATGATGAAATCACATTGGAAGGACCAATAAAGCTTAAAAGGTGTTATGATTATGACAATTACTCTTCCTTCCGCATCAAAGAAATACTGAATGACCATTTCGGAATGCATCTGGAGCGGATACGGGCTTACAAGGAAGGCAGATATCCCGGTTATAAGCAAAGGTACAATCTATGCCAAAATATAACCGGAAGAGTAATTCGAGAAAATGTTCACCTGGACGATTTCCGCTACCTTTTTGCCAAAATGGAATTTCCATTGAAAGAAGAGAGAAACCTGAAAGCCGCAGAATTTCTTCGGATAGTAAATGAGATCGTGAAGGAATACAAAAATACCAAGAAGGAGGAGTAATGCGTCCGGGGTGCTGAAATTTGACCATTCAACTTCTAAATCACCTAAACCACCTAAATCACCTAAACCACCTAAATCACCTAATTCTCTCAGTCAGTTGATTTAACTCTCCATATTTTAGCATCAAAATCCCATGCATTTTAGGTCAATGGAAATAAATGACATAATCTTAACTGAATTATTGAAATCAGGTGCAATGGATGATACAATAAACTATGATGAAGTGCTGAGTATGTTAATGAAGAAAAATATTCAGCGTATTAAAAAAATACATCCTTACAAAATCTACCACACAGAAACCAGCGGATGGTTTACCATGGTTAACGATGCTTCGTGTCCTTCTGGTAAAAGGAAAATCCGGCGGTGCAGTGAAGAAAGACTGTGGGAGGCATTGCAGGAGCATTACAACAAGCACCTTGACAATATCAGGAAAGAAACTCTCAGGGATATTTATCAAAAATGGATTGTTTGGAAGGAAACGCCCACCAATGGCGACAATATCAAAAGGATACAGGCAGCTTGGAAGGCATACTATTTGAATGAGCCATTGAGCAGGGAATTTCTTGAAACACCCTTAGCGAGTGTCACTTCCCTCATGCTGCGTGAATGGGCAGAATCGCTTTTGAAAAAGAATTATCCTGTGGACAAGAAAAAATTTTCCCGGATGTTTTCAATCGTCAATCAATGTTATGAATACGCTTCTGATGAAGACATTCATATTGTAAAGGAAAACCTCTGGCAAAAGGCACGGAAGAAGATCAATAAAGGCTTGATCACGTCCACGCCTTGCCCGGCAGATGAGGAAGAGGTATTCACGGACGAAGAAAGGCGGAAGATAAAAAGCATGGTTCAGGAGGATTTGCTCCGCTACCGCAAACAGCCCACATGCGCAGGATTGCAGATTCTTTTCCTATTTGAAACCGGGCTGCGCATCGGGGAATGCTGCGGGCTTAAGTTCTCCGACATTCGCAACAACCGCATATTTATCCGACGCCAGGCAAACAATGAAGGCGTCCGGGAATGGACAAAATCAACCGCCGGATATCGGGATATTCCCCTGACAGCAGAAGCACAGAAGATTTTGGAACAAGTGAAGGAATATAATTCTGATCACGGTTTTACTGCTGAATGGGTGTTTCAAAGCAGCAATCCCAAGTATGATTACAGACTGAGCTACAATGCGGCTGACAGGAAACTCCGCAAACTATGCAGCAGAATGGATACGGTGAGAAAAAGTCCACACAAGTGCAGAAAGACGTGCATTTCTATATTGTTGGATTGCCCGGACATTAACAACCGTACTGTCCAGCGGTTTGCAGGGCATCAAGACCTTTCCACCACGTTTGCTTACTATTCCTTTGAGCGCAGAACAAAGGAGGAACAGGCGCTGGCTATAGGGAAAGCACTGGCTTTGTAGATTTAGCAAGGCGTACCTACGGCGTACCTACGAGATGAGAGTAAAAAAAAATTAAGGAAACCGCTAAAAATGCGGCTTCCTTATCAAAAATAAAAAGCGGGTGATGGGAATCGAACCCACGTGTCCAGCTTGGAAGGCTGGTGTTCTACCATTGAACTACACCCGCACAGTGCCCAGAACCGGAATCGAACCAGTGACACGAGGATTTTCAGTCCTCTGCTCTACCAACTGAGCTATCTGGGCCTGTTGTACAAATCCTGTCAAAGACTTCAACTCTGCTCTGCTCGCAACAATGGTATATTACACGATACTATCGCAAAAGTCAATAGCTTTTTTCAAAATTTCACTTAAAAAATTCATGGGTGAAGTGAAAAGTTTATTTCCACTTTGAAGGGGGTAAAGTGGATTTTACTCTTTCACCCATTTCCACTTCACAA
>CANPYG010000006.1 GCA_947588205.1 uncultured Acetatifactor sp.
TTCTGAAACCGTGCCGGAACACTTTGACCTTAACGGTATCGGCAACATATCCGCACAGAAAATCAGGACGGATCTTGCACCTGTGCTGCGCCGTGGAGAACGCTTTAACTTGACCTCTGCGCAGAAACAGGTAAAGGATTATTTAGCCGACATTCTAAAGCCGGAAGACACGGAACTGTCCTTCTGGCAGGCTTTTGCAGAAGAAAAATATCTGCCGGACCTCTTGTTTGATGACGCTGATATTCTCTCACGCATTGAACATCACCCGATGGCGCTATGGAAATGCGGCGGGCGGCCGTCAAAGCAAAACGGCACACCGGGGTTATAACGAATACATACTAAGGGGCTGTCCTTCCAGGGCGACCCTCCCGGAACCGGCAAAACAATGCTGGCAAAGGCGGTCGCGGGCAAGGCCAATGTTCCGTGTTTCCTATCTTTTAACTCTCTCCTTATTATAATTGAGGAAATGGTTGGAATGCAAGAAAAATGCTCACCAATGAATGTCCAGATCACGGGGAGAATTCAATCCAGGAAGACCAAAGCTCTGCTGTAAAGCTTTAAAATACTCTTCAAAATCCTCCAACATCCTCTGGCCTTCGTTCCCGAGCCAGTCCCGGGTGTCAGTCTCTATTTTATGAAAAACGGGCGAGGTGTATCGGTAGATTCCCGGCTTTTCGAATACGATTCTGTCGTATTCGGCAGCGTATGACTTCATCTCATGCAAAAGACGCATGAGTTCGGTTCCGTCAGGTTTATCTTCCTTCAATTTTTCGTTTATCTTCTGTTGGACGGCATAATAGAGCGTGTGATTAAATTCAAGATAATTCCCGTCGGGAATCAATGCGCAAAGCACCGCCTTCCCGATGTCGTTAAAGGTATTATGGGGCACCAGGAAGGACAGATCCCCCAGGATTCCCTCAAGATGGCTCATGATACGATTCTGTCTGAAAACGATAAGCTCCTCCTCCGAAAGGCAATTTTCAATTACCATATCCCGCGTCAAGGGTTGTCTTTCCGGCAGAAGCTCGGCATAACGTCTCGCTTCATCGCGGCGTCCGCGCCAATTTAAAAGTTGGGTAATGCCCAATATGGCTTCGCTTCTTAAAATCTCATCGTTACAGTTTTTTATCACGGCATCAAAGAGCTTTATCGCCTTCTCCTGTTGGGGGGCTCTTTCCTTTTCATCGCTGTATTCAAACGATCGGTTTGAAATCACCCATGCAAGATCTGAAAGCCACCGCATATCGCCGGGATATTCCGATACGGCGGTTTCACAAATGCTCTGACGTTCGGCGAGGTCCTCTGTTTTGAATGTACGTTCATAACCTTCTTCCAGCTCGGCATAGCGACCGTCTGTCTCGCTGTCACGCATTCCAAGAAGTTCATCAGTGCTGATTCCGAAAAGTCTTGCGATGGGAATGATCAACGACAGATCGGGGCTGGCCTTGTTCGTCTCCCATTTGGAGACTGTCTGAAATGTTACGTTCAGCCGCGCTGCCAGTTGTTCCTGGGACATTTTTGCCATTTTACGGTATTCTTTGATTCTTTCACCAATATTTTTCATGGGATTCTCCTTTCCAAGAAATTACGATAACAAGTTTTGAACCGGTTTGCACTCTTGTTATCATGAGCATACCGTAAATTCATAGGAAAAACAATAAACTGTTTTTCGAGGGGAACTCGAATTTGAAGTGAAAAATGTGCGCCGCCAGGCGCACATAAATAAGCCCGCCCTGTCAACATGACCGTTGACGGGTAGGCTTATCATGGTTTTTATTTCTAATATCGTATCCTGAATGATATCCCGAACGGTATTCCCGGCGCTTTCTGAGGGAAAGGGCATATGATGGAAAATTCAGATAATAATACACACCATCCCGCCGTTGATATCGTTGACGATCTTCTGCATGGTATCCTGGAGCTTTAACTGGCTCTCTTCGCCGATGGACGCCACCCGGGCGGTGATCCCGTCATTGACCAGCTGCTCCACCGTTTTCCCGAAGATATTGGTATCCCAGATCCCGTCGTTCCCGGTATCCGCATCGTTAATGTATTTGATCAGGTCGTCCGCCTGATTCTCCGTTCCTACGATGGGTGCGATCTCGGTTTCAATGTTGGCCCGGATCATGTGAATGGATGGGCTGATCGCTTTAATTTTCACCCCAAATTTGTTTCCATGCCTGATCAGCTCCGGCTTGTTCAGCGTAATCTCGGATTTAGCGGGAGTCACTACCCCGTATCCCTTCGCCCGCACGGAATTGACCGCATCCAGTACCTTCTCATACTCCTTTTTCATGGCGGAAAATTCCTTCAGCTTACCGATCAGCTGATATTCATCCGTGATAGGCTCTCCCACCATATCCGTCAGCATATCATAGTAACAGCCTTCGTCCACATCCATCTGAATATGGATCGATCCGTCCGACATATTGACGGCTTCCATATTAACACGCCTGATGTAATCGCTGTCCATGGCAATCGGCTTCGTTACCACATCTTTTACCGTATCATATTCCTTCATCAGTTCCCTGACCTTCCCGACCAGATCCTGTTTTACATGGTTTTCCATGGGAAGCATCTCCACCCATTTCGGCATATAAAATTCCATAACCGATATGGGGAATTCGTATAAAATATTCTCCAGGATCCTGTGTATATCCTCCTTCTTCAGCTGCTCACAGTTCACGGGAAGAACGGTGACTTCGTATTTTGCAGCGATTTCCTCCGCAAGCTTTTTCGTATCCTCCGAATAGGGCTTCTGGCTGTTTAAAAGCACCAGAAACGGCTTATGTAATTTCTTGAGGGCGAGAATGGTCTTTTCCTCGGCGGCAAGATAATTGGCCCTTGGGATCTCCCCGAAGCTTCCGTCCGTGGTGATCACAAGGCCGATGGTAGAATGGTCGTTCATCACCTTATCCGTGCCGATTTCCGCCGCCTGGGTAAAGGGAATTTCCTCTTCAAACCAGGGGGTCTTCACCATCCGCTCCACGTCCTCCTCCATGTGTCCCGCCGCGCCGTCCACCATGTAGCCCACGCAGTCGATCAGACGCACCGACACCTCCACATCCCCATTTAAGGTTACCTTCGCGGCTTCCTTGGGGATGAATTTGGGTTCCGTGGTGGTAATGGTCTTACCGCCGGCGCTCTGGGGCAGCTCATCCTGGGCCCTCATCCGGGCGTGCTCATCCTCCATAAAAGGCAGCACCATCACATCCATGAAGCGCTTGATAAAGGTGGACTTGCCTGTCCGAACAGGGCCAAGGACTCCGATGTATATCTCACCGCCCGTTCTTTGCTGTATATCATGATAGAGATCATAGGTATTCGCTGTCTCATTCTGCATAACATATAACCTCCTGCTGTTACATATGTATGCTGGAAAAGAAAGAACTATTCCCCCAACAGCACTGTAACCCGGTTCTGGATGATGTCCGCCACCTCCTCTGCCTTTTTGACGCCGTTAAAATAATCCGCCGCTTCTTCTGTCACGATGCCCATCACTCCGTCCTCCTGTGCGCTGGAAGGCCTGAAATCCACATTTTCCAAGACCTCCAGTATTTCGTCAAATTTCTCCCTTTCCATATAATAAAGAAGTTTTCCGTTGATAATCAGATTCTTCGACTTCAATAGATAGTCGCCGTTCACATCCTGTATTTTCTCTCCGTTTTCATCCAGTTCGTATTCCGGAGTGCTGTAGAAGTCCACCAGCCCCCAGAAGTCCTCCTTCTTCGTGGGGAATAAATCAGTGAACTCATAGTGATATTCTCCAAGATAGTATTCCAGGAAACGCCACGCCCCATCCTTGTGGGCAGATTTGGATACCATCGCAAGCGCCCCATAGACATCCGCCAGCTGACGAGGTCTTGCGTCCACAGTAGGAAAACCGATCAGCGTAAGGTCCTGACCCTGTTCTTCTTCAGAAGTCATCAGATCAAAAAAACGGTGCATCGTCTCCAAACTCACAAGGGAATCCTCCCAGTCGGTCACTTCCTCCCCGCTTTTTTCCGTCCTCTTTCCGCATTCCAGAAGCCATGTAAGGAACTGCTGGAAGTCCTGGCTGTCGAAACTGCAGCTCATCTTTTCCCAGTCCACAAAGCGCTCCAGACAGTATTCCCCGCACAGAAAAGTGAGCAGCCAGTCGGCATCCCTGTCAAAACCGGACGCCAGATATAAATCAGGGAAACGTTCCGTAAGCTCCATACATTCTTCCATGGTCCAGCCCTGGCTGTTCCCCACCTGCGATGCCCTTCCCATATAAGTCCTCAGGCAGAAGTTTAAAGGAACACAGTAGAGCCTGCCATCCACAGTATAGCCCTGGATCACCTGATCCAGGAAATCCTCCTGGTGGATCACACTGCTTTGGGCAAAGTATCCGGTAAGGTCTTCCAAAGCATCCCTCCCGGCATATTTATAAAGATTCAGGTTGGTCATATCCAGAAGATCCGGCGGATCCCGACTCACCAGGGCGGCATCCAGCCTGTCCTTCTCTTCATATTCCTCAAGAACCACATGATAGGAGGGGTTCAAAAGGTTAAATTCCGCAATGGCACGCTCCAGGGCAAGAGTAGGCAGAACCGTTGCCACCACCAGCACCTCTTTTTCCGGCAGCTCTTCCACGGAGGTCCGCTTCAGACGGTAATAAGTATGGACATTATCATCCGTTATGACCTCCACCAGGAACTCTTCCTCCGATACCTGTACCACATTATGGATCCAGTTTTCATAAAGATTGCTGTCCTGCCATTTTAACAGCGGCACCAGCCTGTCCTCTTTTCCTGTATAGCTGTAAAGAACTCCGCCCCTGGAAAAAAGGATCCCCTCCAGACCGGGATACATCTTCCCATAGTATTGCCCCGTAAAAGCCTCCGCCTTCTCCAGGCTGAGATTGCCATTTTCCACCACCTTGTAGACCATCATGTCCGGGCTGTCTGACGCCACGTAAAAAATGCTGCCGTCCATCCCTTCCACGAGATAGCGGTTGCCGCCCCGTTCTTCTTCATCGTTGATCCCGTCCATATTGGTATCGAGCAGCCCTGTGAAGTTCCCTTCCCTGTCCACCAGAAGGATTCCCTCCTTTGCCAGTATCAGTACCATTCCGTTCTCAAGGACGGCCAGTTCCCTGCCGAACCCCGTGGTTCCCCAGGTACGATCCGTCAGATCCAGCTTATACAGGACTTTTCCATCGGAGGAGGTCTTATACAGAAAAGTATGCACGCGCTCCCTGATTTTTTCCCATTCCTGTCTGTCGGTTGTCACCGTTTCCTCATCCTGCCCGAAGACAGTGCTGACCAGCCTTCCGTCCTCATAGAGGGTGTAGTAGGCGGAACCGGCAAAAAGGTAGATTCCGCCGTCCCCGGTTAAGGAGTAGTTACGGGACAGAAAATAATAATTTCCTTCCTCATCCCTGGCGTATACATTGGAGGGGCTAAAGGAAACCTCCGGCGCCTCCATGGTAAAAAGACCGCTTACAGAGCTAAGATCCTTCCCGGACAAAACCTCCGGGACAAAAGCAAATCCATCGATCCCGTAGGTCCTCGATACCCCTGCCTGATCCTTTCCTGAGCCGCAGCCGGTAAGGAAGATCTGGCACAGGCACAAGATAAAGCTCCACAGGATGAGCCTGCGATAAAAATTTCCACGGTTAAAATAGTTTGCTCTCATTCTAAATGATTCCCTCCCATCTTTCTGCGAATGAACTGCCCGATATTTTATAGCGCCTTTTATAGAACATTTCTTTTATAAAATGATAACAGGAAAAAGATTAAGAAAATAGTATCTAAAACATTAATATTTCATTAATTTGGAGGGTTGAAAGTGGCAGACAAAGGGAAAAGGATTCGAGAAAAAAAGAGAATTTCTCGGTATCTCACAAGAAGAACTCGCATTATGAATGATGAGAACTTTTATAACTGCCTCATTGTGCATCTCGAGCTCTTCAAATATTTTACATTATTTTTTGAGATTCTCGAGTTTTTTATATTGACTTTTTATATAATGTTGATACAATATCCTTAAGGAGGTGAAATAAATCCATGTCTTTCGGAGAACGATTAAGAGAAGCGCGTTTACTAAAAGGGTACACACAAAAACAATTAGCGGAAAAGCTGGATATTGGAGGTACTACAGTTACCGGATATGAAAAAGACAATAGCGAACCAAACATGGCAACTATAAGCAAAATAATTCGTGTTCTAGGTGTGGATGCTAACTTTTTATTGCAAGACGAAATACCGAAATTGGCATACAAAAACAATGCAACCCTCGAAGAATTTGAAAACCTAGTAAAAAAATACCGCGAACTCGACCTCCACGGCAAAAAGATAGTTGACTTCACCCTACAAGAGGAGTGGGAACGCTCCACTGCTGCCGCCAGCGCCCAGGTGCTCAGTTTCCCCGATCAGAAGCCGGAACACCTGATGTCCAATGCGGCACATGTCAGGATGGATATTGAAATTCCTGATGATGTTGAAACCTCAGAAAATAGTATTATGGATGATGAGAATTTTTAAAAATGCCTTATCGTGTTTTAGAATAATGTGGAATAGGAGAAAAACCATGGTGTATCCATACATGACATTAAATGACAACACTGAAATTGTACATTCGGAAATGAAACCGGATGGACGAGTAAAGGTCTACATTGAAACGCCTGACGAGAAGGTCTGCTTTCGGCATGCCACTTGTTGGCTCCCCGAGTATAAATGGGAAGATATTTATGAATATTCAAGAGAAGATATTGCAAGATTTCAAGAAATCATCGAATCCTCCGCTCACTTAATCATGGAGTTTTCGCAAGAAGGAGGATTTGATAATGCCTCAAATCTTTAGACTTGGATCTTATTGGGTATATTTCTGGACTAATGAAAATAAACCGCTTGAGCCTGTGCATGTTCATGTATCAGAGGGAAATCCTACAGCAAATTCTACTAAAATTTGGATCACGAAAAGCGGGAAATGTTATTTGTGCCATAACAAATCAAAAATACCGGAAAGAACACTGATAAACATAATGCGAATGATAGAGGCAAGAAGCGCAGAAATCATCCAAAAATGGTACGACTATTTCGGAGACATTAAATATTTCTGCTAAGGAGTTTTGTTATGAAAAGCAGTATTTTTTTGAAACAATTTCAAAAAACCAATAGTGGAAATAGTTTCCCCTGGGGTCCTTTTTTAAAAAATCTGACCGCCATAGCGGTTCCCATCGCCCTGCAAAATCTTCTTACCACCACCGCCAGCATGATCGACACAATGATGGTGGCTCCTTTGGGAGAGCAGTCGGTAGGCGCCCTGGGACTGTGCGCCCAGTTTTCCTCCCTGATGTTCTCCGGCTACTGGGGCTTTGTGGGTGGCGGTATGCTGTTTATCTCCCAGTATTGGGGCTCTAAGGAGGACGACGGGATTGAACGTTCCTATGGCATGACCTTGGCATGTATGATGACGGTTGCCGCCGTTTTCGGCTGTCTGGCGATCTTTGCCCCCAACCTGGTCATGAGAATCTATACGGATAAGACCGCTATACAGGAGATCGGGGTCAAGTATCTGCGGATCGTGGGCTTTGCCTATTTTATGCAGGTGTTCTCCATGGCCATGAGCTGTTTGCTGCGGGGTACGGAGCGGGTGAAAATTCCTATGGCTGCTTCCATCGCTTCCGTGGCGACCAATCTGTTCCTAAACTGGGTCTTTATCTATGGGCATCTCGGCGCCCCCGCCATGGGAATCCAGGGGGCTGCCCTGGCAACCACATGCGCCGCCGCGGTCAACGTTTTGACCATTTATCTGTTGACCGGACTGGGAAAATACCCATATCTCTTCCACGTCAGGGGGCATTTTGCCTGGAGCGGAAAGGCTCTAAGGGCCTATTTCGTGAAGTGCTTTCCCATTATCTGCAATGAAGTCCTGATCGGCGTGGGCAATATGGTCATCAATGTCACCCTGGGCAGACAGCCGGAAGAGGTGATCGCCGCCATTGCCGTGTTCCGTACCCTGGAGGGTCTGATCATCGGCTTCTTTGCCGGCTTTTCCAACGCGGCCTCCATCCTGGTGGGCAAATGCGTGGGGGCAGGAGAACTGGATACCGCCTACGCCCGGGCCAAGCGTCTGGTTTACCTATGCAGCGGGGTGATCCTCATAGCGGATCTCTGTGTCCTTGCCTTGCATAAGCCCCTGCTTACGGCCATGAGCCTGTCCGGGGAATCCTATGTGGCCGGAACAAGGTTTCTGCTCATTTATGCCTTTTTCAGCGTGATCCGCATGGGAAACTGGATTCAGAACGATACCTACCGCGCCTCCGGGGATGCGGTCTATGGAACCGTGCTGGAAATCGTATTTATGTATGTGATGGTGCTGCCCTGCGTGCTGCTGTCCGGCTTTGTTTTCAAATTTCCTTATTGGATCGTCTTCCTGTGCTGCTATATTGACGAGCCTGTCCGCTATATTTTGATGCAGATTCACCTATATTCGGGCAAATGGATCCGCCCCGTCACGGAACTTGGGACCGCCGCTTTGCCGGAATTCTTGAAGAAGCGTGGGAAGCTTGGGAAACTTTGATTAGTTTTTCTCAGATTGGGAGGAATCGCCTATGAAAAAATACAGAAAAGCAATGTTTCTTTTTCTCTGCACGTTTATTTTATCCCTTCTGCTCACTTCCTGCGGCGGAGACGGACGGCAGGATGGAAGTGGAGGCCAAAAAGGGAAAGAAGAAGCCGAAAAAACCAAAGAAGCCGAGGGGAATCTGTCCTCTGAGGAGACACTTAACTTTACGAATTATATCTTTCAGGATTCCCTTCCCCTCGACATTAAGCCCACCACCGACTCCGGATACAATGGTGTTCAACTGACGGAAAACGGGATTTACGCAGGTTACTGTTCTTTCGACCCGGAAAGCAGAATCCTGACGCAGACCATCCAGTTTCTGCCCATAGTCCAGTTTCTGCCCTTAGATTCTTCTTCCGGGGAAGGTGAAAGCTCTTCCGAAGCACAGAATCCCGAAAATGCCCACGGCAGCATCCCGTCAGAAACAGTTCTCTCCATGGATCTGAGCGGTCTTACGGATTCATTCGGCTACGCCGCCGCCAAGTGGCGGGTCGACGAATCGGGAAATATCTTTGCGGCGGCCTCCATCAGCCAGGGAATGCAGACAAAGCCCTGCGGCATTTTCAAGTTTTCCCCGGACGGAACCCTCTTAGCAGAAAGCGCGAACAACGCCTTGCTGGAAAACTACAGTTTTATAGGCAGCCTTGCCGTGGATCGGGAGGGAACCCTTTTCCTGCTGGCTTCTGCGGGAGAATATGAGAACAAGCAAACGAATCTCCTTCTCTTTCAGGAAGACGGAAGCATCATAAGAGCCTCCGGATTGGAAGAAGCCGCCCCCTATGGATTAATCCCCTACGGATTGTTCTGCGGAAGGGACGGCTATGTATACGCCGCAGTTACCGATGCCCAGGGAAAAAGAAGCCTGAACCGCCTGGACGACAGGGGCAATGTAGTGGAAACGCGGGCGGATTTTCCTGCGGAGGAAAACAGCCGTATTACGGCGGAGACTCCCCTCACTCTTCTCTATACGGATGCGGACGGCGTCTGCCGCTATGATTTACAGACTGGGGAAACCGACAAGCTTTTCTCCTGGCTGGATTATAACATTCTTCCCAGCGAGGTGACAGGGCTTTTTTCAGACGGCGCGGAAGAACTCTATGCGGTGAGGCTGCTCTTTGACACCGCCTCCATGACCCTTTGCCGTTTCCTTCCAGGAGAAGAGGAATCCTCTGCAGACTCCTCTTCTTCCCAGGAAGATCCAACCAAGAAGGAACCGGAAAGAATCGTTCTGGCAGCCCTTTATGAGGATACCTCCCTGCAGAATCTGGTATACGAATTTAACAAAAGCCAGTCAGACTATCATGCAGTCATTCAAAGCTATCTGCCTCACAATGCAGACTACGATGAAGTAACGGCACAGGCTGACCATATGGGCATGGACCTCGCCACAGGGAATAATGACTATGACCTGATCTCCCTTTCCAATTTGGACAGGAATACCTTAAACAATTCCGGACTCCTGGAGGATCTGTATCCCTATCTGGACAAAAGCGGGGCGCTTGATAGGGAGAACCTGTTTGAAGCGGTTCTGTCCGCCAACACCATAAACGGGAAGCTGGTCACCATCCCTCATGTCTTCCATATCTACTGTCTGGCAGGGAAAAAATCCCTGTTGGGGGACAGGACCGGCTGGACTCTGAGAGAGCTTCTGGACTTTGCGAAGGAGCATTCCGATGCAAGACTGTTTTCCTCTTCCTATAGCAGTTCTGTCATTACCTATACGTTATCTTATGGCACCGACAGCTTTATTACCATGGAGGGCGATAACCCGGTATTCGATACCGCCCTCTGCGGGGATCTGCTGGAAATGGTCAAGAATACGCCGGATCTTCCCAGTGAGCGTCCAAAGTCCGCTCCGGAAATGCTGCAGGATGAGGAAGCCCTGCTTGTCTCCGCCTATATTCAGGACTTCAGCGAGGTACAGCTTTATAAGGCATTTTTTGCGGACGAGCCCATTGTTTTTACGGGTTTTCCCACACCGGACGGCAGGAACGGGAACCTCATTGAGACCTCCTCCCCGAACGACCTTTTTTCCATTTTAACCACGTCCTCACATAAGGAAGGAGCCTGGGCTCTGCTGGAGTTTTTCATTATAAACGGCTCTAACAAGGGCGGCATAAAATATGGAAACGGGCAGGGATTTCCCGTCATAAAGTCAGATTTCGAGGAAGAAGCGGTCAAAGCTGTAAAGGAGCAATATATATTGGATGAAAAAGGAAATTTTGTCCGCGACAAGGACGGAAAACCAAAGTTAAAAAGCCAGCAGACCTACGAAACAAACGGGTGGGAATATATCTATGACCCTGTTACTCAGGACGATATTGAAATTGTGAAAGAACTTTTATCCAGGGGCGCCCATCCGATTCTGGGAAGATCCGATACCTTCAACCAGATTTTTGATGAGGAAAGCGCCGCCTACCTCAATGGCCAGAAAAGCCTGGAGGAAACCGTGGATATTATGAAAAGCCGCATGATGTTGTACTATTCCGAGAATTATTGATTATTCCGAGTAATATTGATAAAAAAGGGGAACGTTTTTAGCGTCCCCCTGATTGTATTATTGTGATTTCTGATCGTTGTAATTCCTATTTGTTGTAATTCCTATTTGTTGTAATTCCCGATCGTTGTCTTTCCCGATCATAATTTATGATATCTTCACTTTCTTGAAGTTCTTCTTGCCGCGTCTGACCAGAAGCCCTTCTCCGCCGAACTGTTCCGGTACGTAGACCGCCTTAATGTCCGTCACCTTGTCATTATCCACCACAACGCCGCCCTGCTCCACAGCGCGTCTGGCCTCCGAACGGGAAGCGCACAGACCGGCCTTTACCAGAACCCCAAGGATGTCAATGGATCCGTTTAAGAAATCCGCCTCCGTCAGCTCACAGGCAGGGATTTCAGAGGACTCACCGCCCCCAAACAGGGCGCGGGCACTTTCCTGGGCCTTCTTCGCTTCCTCTTCCCCATGAACCAGATCGGTCAGCTCGTATGCCAGGATCTCCTTAGCCTTGTTTAACTGGCTGCCTTCCCACTTCGCCATCTCTTCGATCTGCTCCAAAGGCAGGAAGGTCAGCATCCGCAGGCATTTTATCACATCCGCATCTCCCACGTTCCGCCAGTACTGGTAGAATTCAAAAGGCGAGGTCTTATTGGGATCCAGCCACACGGCGCCCTTCTGCGTCTTGCCCATCTTCTTTCCTTCTGAGTTCAGAAGCAGGGTAATGGTCATAGCGTAGGCATCCTTCCCCAGCTTTCTGCGGATCAGCTCCGTGCCTCCCAGCATATTGCTCCACTGGTCATCGCCGCCAAACTGCATGTTGCAGCCATACCTCTGGAACAGCTCCAGGAAATCATAGCTTTGCATGATCATGTAATTGAACTCCAGGAAGCTTAAGCCCCTCTCCATGCGCTGCTTATAGCATTCCGCCGTCAGCATCCGGTTTACGCTGAAATGGACCCCCACATCCCGGAGAAGCTCCACATAGTTTAAGTTTAACAGCCAGTCCGCATTGTTGACCATCAGGGCCTTTCCTTCTGAAAAATCAATAAAGCGGCTCATCTGCTTCTTAAAGCATTCGCTGTTATGTTCAATGGTTTCTTTCGTCATCATGGAACGCATATCCGTCCTGCCGGAGGGATCCCCTATCATGGCGGTTCCTGCGCCGATCAGGGCGATGGGCTTATTGCCCGCCATCTGCAGCCTCTTCATCAGGCACAGCGCCATAAAATGCCCCACATGCAGGCTGTCCGCCGTCGGGTCAAAGCCAATGTAAAAGGTGGCCTTCCCATTGTTGATCAGTTCCTTGATCTCCTCTTCGTCTGTAAGCTGGGCAAGCAGCCCTCTCGCCTTCAGTTCCTCAAATACAGTCATTTTTCGATTGCTCTCCTTTATTCCTGTCAGCTGTTTCCCGGAAAAATCTTCATATAATCTCTATCAGAAACATCAGCTTTTTTCTCTGGTCATCATATCATAACCCCGGCTTAAAAACAAGTATCCCGCTGGTATAATTCTCTCCATCCTCTGCTATCGCCGCTCACGAAACGGCCTTCTCCTGATTTTGACCGGCCAAAAGTTCCGCCCGGGTCTGGTCTTCCGCAAGCTTAACCTGTCCTAAGGCATGGCGCATAATCGGAATCGCTAAAAACAGGGAAAGGATATCCGCCACAGCCTGCACAGAGGCGACGCCGTTTTCCCCGAACAGGTACGCCAAAGGAAACACAATGGGCAAAAAGCAGCTTCCCTGTCTGGCTGTGGACAGCACCAGGGCTCCCTTTACAAAACCCAGTCCTGCACAGAACATGTTGACCACGGCTACCCAGGCGTGGATCGGCAGGGCAAGGCACTGCAGCCTGATACACAAAGCCCCGATCCTCTGCACTGCCGGGTCGGATTCCGAAAACAGGTAAATCACCTGATTGGCAAAGAGCCCGAGGATAAGAGCCATAACGGCAGCTCCGATCAAAGCCGTCCAGGCGGAAAATCGATAGCTCTCCCGCACCCGGTCAAAACGCTTCGCTCCCCAGTTAAAGCCCGCCACAGGCTGGAAACCGGCTCCAAATCCCAGAATAATGCCGAAGGGGAACATCATGATCTTGGTGGAGATTCCAATGCCCGCAAGGACGGAATCGGAAATATTCCCGGCAATATTATTTAACACAATGGCGCTTACCACCGCCAGTCCGGAACGGAACATGGAGGAGGAACCCACGCTGACGATCTCATAGACATTTTCCCGGTTAAACTGGAATCGGGAAAGGGAGATCCGCAGGATCGTTCTCTTGGCAAGGTATGGGAAGATTAAAATGGCAAAGCTCACCAGCTTGGAAATGGCCGTTGCCATGGAGGCCCCTGCCACGCCCATGGCAGGCAGTCCGAAATATCCAAAGATAAAAATGGGATCCAGAAAACAGTTTAACACCCCGCCAAAGCCCATGCCGATCATGGAAAGCATGGCGCTGCCCTCAGCCCGCAGGCACTGGTTCATTACAAAACTGGAGGCCATAAAGGGCGCTACCAGCACCACATAGGTGGCGTAATCGATGGAATACTGCTCGCAGGTATCCGTGGCGCCCAAAAGCCGCACCATGGGATGCATGAAGCTTACCCCCAGGATCAGCACCACCAGACCAAAGCCAATGGCAAGAAAAAAAGCGGTGGAAAGCACCCGGCTGGCCTTCTCTTCTTCCTTCGCCCCTAAAAGTCTTGCAATAAAACTGTTGGCGCCCACCGCCAGCATGGATCCAGCCATCATAATGATCTGATCCAGGGAGGCGTTCACGCTGACCGCAGCCGTAGCGTTGGTTCCCAGGGAACTCACAAAATAAGTGTCCGCCAGATTGTAGATCGATGTGATCAGAAAGGATACAATGGTTGGGATTGCCATCTTGGGAATAATCTTGTAAATGGGTTCCCGAAGCATCATGGTTTTCCTTGCGTCCTGCCTGTCCTGGCTTAATTCTTCCGACATGTAATCATCCTTCCTTTATTCTTCCTTCCCCCGTCTCCTATATTTTTGAAATTCCCTTTCAGCCCCTAAGCTCTTTCCCCAAAATTCCCCAAAACTCCCCAAATATTCTTTTCCTTATCCAAATTTTCCTTGTCCAACTTTCTTTTTCAAAGATCCCTCTTCACATTACTTGTTCACCATCAGCTTCACCATGGCCTGATTCAGTCCGTCCACCGTCAGCTTATACATGGGAAACAGCTCCTTAATGGCGGTCTCCGCTTCCCTCCAGGGCGCCCTTCCGGGAGCCATCTTCGGGTTCAGCCAGACTACTTTTTTATATTTCCGCTTAATGAGCTGCAGCCATTCATAGCCTGACAAGCCGCCATTGGGACCCCTGTAATTGCCGCTGTCGGAATACAATTCCTCCGGCGCCATGGCTGCATCCCCCACGATAATCACCTTATAATCGCTTCCCACGTTCCGGAACATCCAATCCGTATCGATCCAGTCCCCGTTTTCACATTCCGGGGTCTTATAGAGCTTACTGTAAATACAGTTATGGAAATAGTAGGTCTTTACATCCTTATAATGATTGGACTTATGCACAGCCTGAAATAAATCGTTTAAAAGGCTGCTGAAGGGAATCATGGTTCCCCCTGAATCCATAAGCAGAAGAAGCTTCACCGCATTCTTCCTGGGCTTTTTCATCACAATCTGCAGACAGCCGCCATTATTACAGGTCTTATCCACAGTGCCGTCAATGTCCAGCTCCGACTCCGGAATATCAAGTCTGCTGGAAAACTGGCGCAGCTTCCGAAACGCCAACTGGAACTGTCTGTTGTCCAACACCCTGTCATCCCGAAAATCCCGGAACTTCCTGGCTCCCACCACGGAAAACGCCGATTGGTATCCGGTTTTGCCGCCTACACGGACGCCGCCCACATTGCCTCCCATATTGCCGAAGGAGGTCTTTCCCATGGTTCCGATCCAGAAGCTTCCGCCATTATGCTCCGTATCCTGATCCTTCAGGCGCTGTTTAAACTTTTCCTCTACATCTTCCTTGTCAATTTTCAGATCCTCTTCCATTTGGTTCAGGTGATGCCTGGCATCCTCGTGGGCGAGCTCCAGCAGATCGGATTTATCCAGCCACCTGAGCATTTCCGCGCCCACCTCCGTCTGTCTCTGGGCGGGCTTAAAGCACTCCTCAAACGCCATATCATATTTATCAAAATCCGTCTCGCTTTTCACAAGGATCATTCTGGCAACGTAGTAAAATTGTGTCAGGGAACTGCCGCATAGACCGTCATTTAACGCTTCCTGCAGGGTCAGCCATTCCCCCAGGGTGACATGCAGTCCTTTTGCCCTTAAAGTCCGAAAAAAATCCTGAAACATTCAGCATACCCCTTCTTCCTGCATAAAATACGGCAACATGATCTCATCCGGTTTCATCCTTCAGACCTTATCCATCAAATAGTATCCATCAAATAGTATCCATCAGATTATGTCTATTAGGTTTTATCCATCGGATTTGCTACTATCTTACAGGATGCTTTACAAGCTCCAGATCCTCGTCCTTCTTCACCACAACGCCAATAAAAGGCAGAGCCTTCTTGATGCGATCCGCCGGGATCCCGCCGATCTGCAGCGCGTTGATCCAGTCGATCAGTTCGGAGGTGCTGGGCTTCTTGCGGATATCCCGGATAGAGCGGATCTCATAAAATACTTCCATGGCGTTTTGAAGCAGGTTTGCCTCCACGTCCGGGAAATGTACCCTGACAATCTCCTCCATCAGCTCCTTGTCGGGGAACTCAATATAATGGAAGATGCACCTTCTTAAGAATGCGTCGGGCAACTCCTTCTCCGCATTGGAGGTGATGATCACGATAGGTCTGTGCTTCGCCTTTACAGTCCGGTGGGTCTCATTAATGTAGAATTCCATTTGGTCCAGCTCCCAAAGAAGGTCGTTGGGGAACTCAAGATCCGCCTTATCGATCTCATCGATCAAAAGCACTACCTGTTCCTCGCTGTCAAAAGCCTCCCCCAGCTTTCCAAGCTTGATATACCTTGCGATATCATCCACGCCCTCCACGCCGAACTGACCGTCATACAGCCGCTGGATGGTATCGTAGACATACAATCCCTCCTGCGCTTTGGTGGTGGATTTAATGCTCCATATAATCAGACGCTTTCCCAACGCTTTTGCGACTGCTTCCGCCAGCATCGTCTTTCCGGTTCCGGGCTCACCCTTGATTAACAACGGCTTTTTCAGCGCAATCGCGATATTCACGCTTGCCATCAGCTCTTCGCTGGCGACATATTCCTTTGTACCGGAAAACGACGTTCCGTTCCCTGTATTTCCGCCCAGATTCATATTCTTTAATTCCTGCATATTAACCGATATTCCTTTCCTTCAGCCTATTCTCCCGTCAACCGGGCCAGTTGCCCCAAAATATCTGTCTCATTCCCACACCTGGGAAATCTCTGTCTTCCTGTCGCGCAGCATCAGTTCCTTTACCGCCGCTTCCGGACTCTTTCCATGGAACAGGACCTCGTTGACCTGCTCAATGATCGGTAGGGCAACCCCGTACTTTTCAGCCAGAGCCATAGCGGCCTTTGCCGAATAGACTCCTTCTACCACCATATTCACTTCCTTCATGGCGTCCTCCATGGAATAGCCCTTTCCAATCAGGATACCCGCCCTGCGGTTCCTGGAATGCATGCTGGCGCAAGTAACGATCAGATCTCCGATGCCTGTCAGACCGCAAAAGGTTTCAAACTTTCCGCCCATGGCAGTGCCAAGCCTGGCAATCTCCGTGATGCCTCTGGTGATCAGGGCGGCTTTGGTATTGTCCCCATATCCAAGGCCGTCGGCAATACCAGCGGCAAGGGCCACCACATTTTTAAGGGAGCCGCCCAGTTCCATACCCAGTACATCAGGACTAATATAGACACGGAACACCTCGCTCATAAAGATATTCTGAATATATTCCGCAATTTCTTTCTTTCTGGCACCCACAACAATGGTGGTCGGAAGCCCTCTCCCAACCTCCTCAGCATGGGAGGGACCCGACATGACGGCGACCTGCGCCTGGGGCACTTCCTGTTCAAGAATCTCGGAAAGTGTCATAAGGGTATGCTCTTCAATTCCCTTTGCCACATTTACAATGATCTGGTCCTGTGGCACGACCGGCCGGAGCAGCTTCGCAGTCTGTCTGGTATAAGGGCTCGCGACTGCCATCACCAGAAGATCCTGATCCTTTACAGCCTCCTCAAGATCCACCGTAAATACGATATCCTCCGCCAGCTTCACTCCGGGCAGCGCCCTGTGCTCATGGTTTGCCTTGAGCATTTCAATCTCGTCCGCAAGCTTTGACCAGACACAGATCTCGTGCCCGTTATTATGTAACAAAACTGCCAGGGCACTTCCCCAGCTTCCGGCCCCGATAATACCTATTTTTGCCATAATACCCTCCCTTTCCGACTTATGTCATCAGTCCGCCTTATTTTTCTTAAAAAGGTAAGTCTTCCGCTCTTCCCCATGGATGAGACGCTTAATGTTCTCTTTATGCTTCCAGTAAGCCATTGCTGTGAGAAGCGCCGTCAGAACATATAATTCATTGAGCAGGGGCTGCGTCATTCCCGTGAAAACGCCCATCTGGCCGCAGACCACAATTTCTATCATCAGTCCTGCATATACCAGCAGGGAACCCAATGAAACATAATGCGTCGTGAGGAAGGTTCCGAAGAATAAAATCACACCCATAGGGATCAGATATGGGTGAAAGGACAGAACCAGTCCTGCCGTAGCCGCGATTCCCTTTCCGCCCCTGAAATTCATGTAGAACGGAAAATTATGCCCAAGGATCGCCCCGGCGGCCCCATACATGCACAACAGATAGATACTGTCTGGATGGCTTTTCCCGAATATCAGGCGCACCACCAGCACTGCCAGGATGCATTTGACGCAGTCTCCCGCGAATACGATCAACCCAGCCTTCGTTCCCAGCACCCTTAAAGCGTTGGTGGTGCCGGAATTGCCGCTTCCGTGCTTCCTGATATCGATTCCTTTCGCTTTTCCATAGAAATAGGCTGTCTGAAACAGTCCAAACACATAACCGATCACCAAACAAACCAAACGTTCCATTTTTATCCTTTTCCCTTCCGGTAAGCTGTCCAAGATGAATCTTCTTTTTCTTACTGACTCTTCTTTTCCTTACTGACGCTCCTTTTCCTTCCGCTCCCTGATGATGAATTTCAGCGGGGTTCCCTTGAACCCAAAGGTCTCCCGGATCTGATTCTCAATATATCTGGTATAGGAGAAATGCATCAGTTCCTTATCATTTACAAAAATCACAAAGGTCGGGGGTTTCACCGATACCTGTGTAATGTAAAACAGCCGCAGCCGCTTTCCCTTATCTGTGGGGGGCTGCTGCATCGCTACCGCCTCGGCCATGATCTCATTCAATACGCCCGTAGAGATCCGCATGGCGTGATTCTCACTGACAGTATCGATGGTTTCAAACAGCTTTGGAAGCCTCTGCCCTGTCTTTGCGGAAATATATATGATTTCCGCATAAGGCATGAAGGATAAGATATTGCGCACCTTTTCCGTAAAACGGTAAATGGTCTTATCGTCCTTCTCGATGGCATCCCATTTATTGACCGCGATGATCACTGCCTTCCCCCTGTCGTGGGCGATGCCGGCGATCTTCGCATCCTGCTCGGTCACGCCCTCCACAGCGTCAATGACCAGCACGGCCACATCGGAACGCTCCACCGCGCTGACCGTCCGGATGATCATATACCGCTCCAGATCTTCCTTCACCTTATTTTTACGCCGAAGCCCCGCCGTATCGATAAAAACATATTCCTTTCCCTTATAAACGATCTCGGTATCCACTGCGTCCCTCGTGGTTCCTGCGATATCGGAAACGATCAGGCGCTCCTCCCCCAGCAGCCTGTTGATAATAGAGGATTTGCCCACATTGGGCTTGCCCACAATAGCGACCCTGGTTCTTTCGTCGTCCTCATCCTCCGTCTGCGTCCTGTCAAAATGAGCGGTAACTTCTTCCAGCATATCGCCCAGACCCAGGCGGTTGGCCGCAGAGATTGGAACCGGATCGCCGATCCCAAGATTATAAAATTCATAGACATCCGCCATATATTTTTCAAAGCTGTCCACCTTATTGACCACCAGGACCACAGGCTTTTTCGAGCGTCTGAGCATGTCCGCCACCTTAGAGTCCGCATCCTGAAGGCCCTGCTTTACGTCCACCAGAAAAATGATCACGTCGGCTGTCTCAATGGCGATCTCAGCCTGTCTGCGCATTTGGGACAGGATCACATCCTTGCTGTCCGGCTCTATTCCGCCTGTATCAATCAGGGTAAAATTCATATCAAGCCAGCTCACATCCGCATAGATTCTATCCCGGGTGATGCCCGGCGTATCCTTTACAATGGAAATATTCTCGCCAGCCAGGGCGTTGAACAGGGTGGATTTTCCCACATTGGGCCTTCCTACCACTGCAACGATCGGCTTATTCCTTCTCTCTGTCATAAATCCTCCTGATTTATCCGATAATCTCCTCTCAGGCTTCTTATCCGTTCACTCCCCAAGGATCGCCCGGATAAAATCTCGCCCGCTTGATTTTACAATATTAATCGGAACTTGTAAAGCCTTTTCCAAATCTCCGACATGCAAATCGTCCAAAAAAACATCCTCTCCGCTCCTGAACATATTCTCGGGCAAAAGCAGACGCTCCCCCAGGGGCTTTCCCAGAAGCTGATCCCGGATGTCCTGCCCGGTAAGCAGCCCGGACACCGTGATCATCTCACCGAAGAAATCATTCCGGATAGGATATACGTGTACCATAAGCCCCGGAAAGGCTTCCATCAGGCGCCCTGCCATCCGGCTAATATAGGGGAATGGCAGACAGCCTGTAGCGATGGACAGCTCCCTTGCTTTCCCTTCCGCGCCCCCCTCCTGCAGATTCAGGAGGTAGGACTGAAAGGCCTCCTCAAATTCGTTAAGAAATAACCGCATCATTCCCACGCCGTTTTCCAGCTGCAGATACCCGTCGTAACGCCCCTCCTCCGGAAGCTCATCTTCTGCGAGAAAATACCATTCATCGCTGGCGTGGACAAAATGCAGCCCATACCTTTTAAAGCATTCCTCCTGATAACGATGTATTATCCCAAGCACTTTCCCCGCGTCCTCCTTACAGAAGGGCTCCAGGGGATAAAGGCCCTCCCTGTACTTCGTCAGACCGACTGGAACTACGGATACGCTCTGCAGATTGGGCTGGTATTTCATAAGCTCCTTTATGCTGAATTCCAGCTCCGCCCCATCGTTGATCCCTTTGCACAGAACAATCTGTCCGTTCATGGTGATCCCCGCCTCATTCAGCACATCCAACTTTTTCAGCGCTTCCCCCGCGAAACGGTTGTTCAGCATTTTACAGCGAAGTTCAGGATTCATGGTCTGAATGGAAATATTAATGGGAGAAAGACGGTACCGGACGATCCTGTCAATATCATGGTCGGACATATTGGTGAGCGTCACGTAATTTCCCTGCAGAAAAGAAAGCCTGGAATCGTCATCCTTAAAATAAAGGGTCTCCCGCATCCCCTTGGGCATCTGGTCAATAAAGCAGAAAATGCATTTATTATGGCAATGCCTGTAGTCATCCATGAGACCGTTTTCGAAGGTGATCCCCAGATCCTCATCATATTCCTTATCGATCTCCAAAAGCCACTGTTCCCCGTCCGGCTTCTCCACCAAAACCTCAATATAGGTATCCTGTACCAGGAACTGGTAATCAAAAATATCTTCGACCACGGTCCCGTCTATTTCCAGAATCTTATCTCCCGGCTCAATCCCAAGTTCCTGTGCGATGCTTCCCTGCGCGACCTCAAGCACCACATGCCCCTTTTTCTTCATAGACACCTCACCCTTCCCATAAACGGCTTATGATTCTTTCTTTATTTTACTAGAAATTTCTTGACGTGTCACTATCATAATGATAAATTAGTTATGGAAATGTAAATTCACACCAGATGGAGGAACCCAATGCCCAATTTACATGAACTGGAACAAGCCATGCCGGTAGCGCCCCTTAAGATCGTTGCTCTCCCTTCTGCTGAAAAACTTGGAAAAAGGATCAACCGATATATGGTGGAATTCCGCAGACGGGTGCATAATGATAAGGTAAAAAACGACCCCGCCTTTCACGGATATGCTGAGGATAATTATCTTGTGGACGTGGAGCTTCCCCGTTTCGGCAGCGGAGAGGCGAAGGCCCGTTTCCACGAGACGATCCGGGGCAAGGATCTGTTTCTTTTGGTAGATGTCTGCAATCACAGCATCACTTACGAAATGAATGGTTTTTTGAATCATATGTCCCCTGACGACCACTATCAGGATTTGAAGCGCGTCATCGCGGCATGTAACGGTAAGGCGAAGCGGATCAACGTGATCATGCCTTTCCTTTATGAAGGCAGACAGCATAAACGCAGCGGCAGGGAATCCCTGGACTGCGCCTATGCGCTGACTGAGCTTCGGGATATGGGCGTTTCCAATTTCGTAACCTTTGACGCGCATGATCCAAGGGTTCAGAACGCCACTCCTTTAAATGGTTTTGATAATTTCACTTCCCCCTATCAGTTCACAAAGGCGCTTCTGCATTCGGAAACGGACCTTCTGGTGGACAAGGATCACCTGATCATCATCAGCCCTGACGAGGGCGCATTAGACCGCGCCATTTATTTTGCGAGCGTTCTTGGGGTTGATACGGGAATGTTTTATAAGAGAAGGGACTATTCCACCATCGTCAACGGCAAAAACCCAATCGTCGCCCATGAATTCCTGGGAGACAATATCGACGGAAAAGACGTGATCATCATTGACGATATGATCTCTTCCGGCGGAAGCATGCTGGATACCTCCATGCAGCTGAAACGGATGAACGCGCGCCGCGTTTATATCTGCTGTACCTTCGGACTGTTCACGGACGGGCTTGAGGCCTTTGACCGCGCTTACGAGCAGGGCTATTTCGATAAGGTTGTCGTGACCGACCTGACTTACCTTCCTCCCGAGCTGTACAGCCGACCCTATTTCATTGAGACAGATATGAGCAAATTCGTAGCATCCATTATTGATTTTATGAACCATGACCTATCTCTGTCGAACGTCATGGCGACCACGGAGAAGATCCACAATATTCTGGAAGCCTACAATAACAGGACGCTGTTTGCGGAATAAATGAAAACGCATTTTATTCCGTTTTGTTCTCGTCTTCCATTTCCGGGAATTGCAGGGTGACCTTAAAAAGATCCCCGTCAAGGTCGATCCGAAAACTTCCGCCCTGCACTTCCGTAAGGTTTTTCGCTATGGAAAGCCCGAGGCCGCTTCCTTCCGTGGTCCGGGACTCATCCCCCCGGATAAAGCGTTCCGTCAGGTCGTCCACCCTGATATTGAGCTTTTGCCTGGATATATTCTTGATCGTAGCCTCCACCCTGCCGTTTTCCTTTTGCAGATCAATATAAATCCTTGTATCCGGCATCGCGTATTTACAGATATTATTAAACAGGTTTTCGATTATTCTCCACATTCTACGGCTGTCCGCGTAGATAAACGCCTCTTTGTTGTTCTGCTCAAATACCACCTGCAGATTCTGTCCGGTAAATTTTTCCGAGAACTCCCCTATGGACTGGTTCAACAGCTCCGCCAGGTTCAGCTTTTCCTTTTCCAAAACGATATTTCCCGAGGAAATCTTGGAGGCCTCTACCAGATCGTCTGTTAATTGCTTTAGGCGCTGCGTTTTGGAATCCAGGATATCAATGTAGGACTTGACAGGCTCCTGCTGTATCTTTTCCCTTTTTAACAGGTCGACATAATTGATGATGGAGGTTAAAGGCGTTTTGATATCATGGGACACATTCGTGATCAGGTCAGATTTCAGCCTTTCATCCTTTACGCTTGTGGCAACAGCGTTCCGAATGCCCTCTCCAATGTTGTTCAGATCCTCAGCGATTTCCTGATTTTCACCATGAAGCCTGCCCGGTTCCAGCTGGTAGGAAACCTCGCCCTGCCTGATTTTCTTGATCGCCTCGACAATTTCCACATATTCCGCATTATTTCGAAACAAATATACTCCTGTCGCTGCATCCAGAACGATAATTCCCGTGATCACGCCTAACAGCTGCCCGGCGTTTCCCCTTACGACATACGCGGTTGCAACTGCCGCCAGATTTACAAGGAGGAAGAGATTATAGGGTATCAGGGTTCTGATGGCTGCGCTTTTATGATACAGGATCATGGAAGCGCCCTTATAAATCTTAATACATAGCCAATGCAGCAGACTGTCCCGCCACAGATTCCAGCACCTGACCCGTCTTACCAGGCTGTACCAGACTGTACAGAAGGAGAAGCTTGCCATGAATCCATAGAAAAACCCTACCAGATAAACAGACCAGTCAAGCTGGCCCAATAATTCGGACAGCCAGCCCGCGACCTGATAGTTATGGTCAATCACGGCGGTAAATAACAGATTCAGACCCTTCCATCCGATATAAACCAAACCCGATGTCAGAAGTACAATAAATTCTATGTAGATTCGGTCAAACCAGTTCAGGGAAACCCCTGATTCCCCATTCTTTCCCTCTGTATGGCCCGCTGTAAAGGTTAGATAGCTCCAGATTACCAGCCACGCGATGAGACAGCAGACCACGGCGATGGTGTAATCCTTCACATGAAGCACTACCCTGTCAAAGGTCTTTCTTCCTTCTGCAAAAAGATCGTGATCAATCGGATATTCCTCCGGAACGCCGATCCAGATCACCGTTTCCTCCGGATAGGCATAGGAATAGGTGTCCACCATACTATATAAATCCTCGTCCCGGATCCATACGTTGCTCTCACATATGATATCTTTTACCGAGTAGATCAGATATCTTCCGACATTCTGGAAATAATAATCAATTTCATTCTTTTCCAGAACCAGGAATGGCTCGCTGAGATTTGTATAGGAAATATCCTCCTTACTTCCTGTGAGACGGAACATATATTGCAGGTTTGAGTTCTGGGCGGAATATATATTGCTAAGCTGTTCATATCTTTCATAGTTCTGTTTCAGGCTGTCCAGGACCTCAAGAATATTATTTTCCAACTGACAATATTCAATCCAATTACCTGCAATGTCGCGCGGCGACAGATTCGAATCGGCCGTCAGATACCTTGCCTGCAGCATCTGAACCTCTACCTTCTCTTCTCCGTCCACGTCAACAATGGAAATAGGCTTATCCATATGGGATGCGACATAGCTGAATGCGAGATTTACCAGCTGCGCCTCATTATACTGCTGATAGTTATTGTATATCTCCTGCAGCTGACCCATCTGGGTACGGTCTTCAATCGCCGTTCCCGAATATCTGAGGGTTCCGTCCGTATCAAGATAAAAATGACTGATGTCCAGGAGATTATCGCCAAAGTAATTTACAAAATCCTTTTTACCCATTCGGTATAGCAGCATCTCCGCACCCGTTTTCCCCCATTTCACAAGATCGTCAAGGTAATAAACGGCCGTTATGGGGCAATCGCTCAGCTCCTCCCTCCGGTTCACGAACGCAGTGATATCGACCAGCTTTTCCCCGTCATAAACCCCGTCCGTTTCGAACTGGCCCCTTAATACCACCAGTGTGATCAGGTCGCTGACCGAATTATAAAACATTTCATTAAAAACCTCTGTCTCCTCAAAAACTGGGGATTTATCAAAGGGATCTACGCGATAATAGCTATTCTCCTGGAAATCTTCCACGCGAATGATGGAATCCTGAAAAACCATAATTATGATAAAAGCAGCCACTGCCATAATGATATGCTGTATAACACCCAGTACGATCCGCTTAGATCCGCTTTTCCAATTCATTTTTTTCAAGGGCGCACCTCCCTTACTGCTTATCTATCTTATAACCCACACCCCAGACCACCTTCAGATACCTGGGTTCCCTCGGATTGATCTCAATCTTTTCCCTGATATGCCGAATATGCACCGCAACGGTATTGTCAGCCCCAATGGCGTCCTCGTTCCATATATTTTCATAGATTTCATTGATGGAAAATACCTTGCCCTGATTTTTCATCAAAAGCAAAAGAATATTATATTCTATAGGGGTCATTTTTACAGCCTCTCCGTCGACTGTCACCTCTTTGTTTTCCTCATTGATCACGAGTCCGCCGACCCGGTGAACAGACTTGCTGTCCGGGTTCATACTGCCCAGGGAGGTATAGCGGCGCAGATTGGACTTCACCCTGGCCACCAGTTCCAGAGGATTAAAAGGCTTGGAAATATAGTCGTCGGCGCCAATATTCAATCCAAGAATCTTGTCTGAGTCCTCCGATTTAGCAGAAAGCATGATGATAGGAATCGCGCTGGTTTTGCGGATCTGCAGGGTCGCCCTGATCCCATCCAGCTTTGGCATCATAATATCCATAATCAAAAGGTGGATATCCTCCCTTTTCAGGATATCTATCGCCTGTTCCCCGTCATAAGCCTTGTATATCCGATACCCTTCCTGGCTCAGATAGATTTCAATTGCGTCCACGATTTCCTTATCATCATCACATACAAGTATATTCGCCATATTACTTCCTCCCTGCAAAATCCTGCGGCGCCCAAAAGCAGCGGCACGCCTTCATCCTAAATCCAAATCCTAAAATCCAAATCCTAAATCCCGAATTCTAATAACGCCCCCAATGGGGAAAAGCGCCGCGATACCAGCTGATCTCATTCCCAAGCACCGCGACCACATCATAACGTACCGGTACAGCTGATGGAACGCCATGCGTATATCTATAATAATCCGCAACGGCACAGATCCTTTTCTGTTTGGCTGCCCCCACCGCTTCCTGGGGGCTTCCCATCCTGCAGGAAGCGCGGTATTTGACCTCAACGAATACCAGATATCCCTCGTGATACCCGATCAGGTCGATCTCACCGTAACGGCTCCTAAAGTTCTTTACGACTATCCTCATGCCTTTCTCCGCCAGATACTCGGCGGCCAGACACTCTGCGTTGCTTCCCCTCTGCCTTTTATTCTCCAAGCGCGCCCTCCTGCACAAAGTTCCCGATAAAGCTCTTGCGGTGAATTGGGCAGGGACCATATTTTTTCAGCGCCGCAATATGCTGCGCGCTGCCATACCCTTTATTTCCGGCAAAGCCATATTGAGGATATAATTTATCATACTCCACCATGAGCCGGTCCCTCGTCACCTTCGCCAATATGCTTGCCGCACCGATGGAGATGCTTTTGGCATCTCCCTTGATAATAGGAACCTGCCGGATGGATATGCCGGGAATCGTCACCGCGTCATTGAGCAGCAGGTCAGGGCTCACGCATAACCTGTCCACGGCCTGCCGCATGGCTTCATAGGTCGCCTGCAAAATATTGATTTCATCGATTCTCTCAGGGGAGGCAAAGCCCACCGCACAGGCGACCGCCTTCTCCCGGATCACATCATACAGCTCCTCGCGCTTTTTTTCGGAAAGCTGCTTGGAATCATTGATATATAAAATATCACAGTCTGCCGGGAGTATAACCGCCCCCGCCACCACAGGTCCCGCCAACGGTCCCCTGCCGGCCTCATCAATCCCGCATATATTGGAGTAGGACGCATACTGCCTTTCGTATTTTTTCAGCCCATAGATGCGTTCTTTTTCCCTTTCAAGATCATCGATTTTCTTCTGCGCCGCAGCAATAAGGCGTTTTACCCCGCTTCTGGTATCCGAACGGTATGCCTGGACAAGCCCGGGAAGCTGCTGCGTCTGTGTTTCCAAAAACAGCTTCCGGATCTCCTGAATGCTCTCCATGGTTCTTATCTCCTTCACTGATGCTTCAAAATGCCGAATTTACTGAGCGGCCAGATCCTTAGCCAGGCTCTTCCGATGATATCCTTCCGATGGATCTTTCCGACTGCTTCTGTTCTGCTGTCTGAGCTGTTGTTACGGTTATCCCCCAGGACGAAGTACTCATCCTCGCCCAGCTGGACAGGATTCCTGGCAATGCCGATATATTCGGGCTTGATGATCTCCTTCCCGTAGGACTCCTCCAGGACCTCCCCATTGATATAAATTGTTCCGTCTTCTCCGATCTGGACAGTCTCTCCCGGAAGACCGATGATCCGTTTGATATAAAAAGTGTGTTCCTTATATTGGAACGGGAAAACAATGATATCAAATCTCTGAGGGGCACGGAAACGGTATGTAATCTTATCCACGATGAGATTGTCCCTATCCGCCAGGGTAGGCTCCATGGACTCCCCGCTCACCTCGGTTCTCTGTCCCACAAACGTGATCACAAGGTAAGTCAGACAGACTACCCCCAGCAAATATAAAACAGTGCTCAAAACCTCTTTGATCACCTTATTCATTTCTTCATCCCTTACATGCCAAAGGCATGTCCTTTCTTCCGATATTAAACAGGGCTGATGCAGCGGCTTCCTCAGCCTTCCGGCGTCTCCAGCGTCATTCGGCCCAGTCTTCCGCTCCTGAAATCATCCAGCAGGACAGACGCCGCCCTTTCCAGATCTAACTGTTCACCCTTTTTATAACAGCCGCGGTTCCGGGCTATTTTTTCTAAAAGGGAAGAAGCCTCCCTGCCTTCCTCCTCCGTATCCCCTTCTTTTATTTCTATTCCATACCGATCTCCCAGTGCCTGGGGATACCGCTTTGTTATCACATCCAAAAGCTCACAGGCAAGCTCTTCAAGAAGAATCACCTCATCATTCATGGAACCGATAAAAGCCAGATTGCGCCCTGTCTGCCGATCCTCAAATTTCGGCCACAGGATACCGGGCGTATCCAAAAGCTCCAGGCTCTTATTCAGGCGTATCCATTGCTTTCCCTTGGTAACTCCGGGTTTATTGCCGGTCTTCGTACAGGCCTTCCCTGCAAAAGAATTGATAAAGGTAGATTTCCCCACATTGGGAATACCCGCTACCATAGCCCTGACCGGCCGGTTAACAATGCCCCTTTTCCGGTCTCTTTCAATCTTTTCCCTGCACGCCTCCTGCACAAGGCCATGTATGGACTTGATGCCGGCCCCGGACCTGGAATTCAGCTCCAGGACAGGAAGCCCCTTTTGTTCAAAATACCGGATCCACTGTTTATTGCCGTTCGGATCCGCAAGATCCGATTTGTTCAACAGGACAATCCTGGACTTTCCCTTTGCCAGCACGTCAATATCCGGGTTCCGGCTGCTCATGGGAATCCTTGCGTCCACAAGCTCTATCATCAGATCGATCAATCTGATATTTTCTTCCATCATACGCCTGGCCTTTGTCATGTGGCCAGGATACCACTGATAATCCATTTTACCTCCATACTGCGGACCCATCGTCCCACATAAAATCATCTCGTATATTCATCGAAAGCATTCCTTCAACGGACCAGGCCCAGCCCTCCTTCTCCGCCCGGGAAGGCGAACCACGCTTTTCCTATGATATCCTCCTTATTGACGGGTCCGATATTTGCTGAACGGCTGTCTTCGCTGTTCGCGGGATTATCTCCCAGGCAGAAATATTCATTGCTGCCCAGCGTAAACTCATTGGCGGCGATTCCCCCGTCAGAGATATTGGCAACACTCCATTCAACCGCCTCCCCGTTGACATACAGGACTCCATCCTGAATGAATACCTTATCGCCCGGAACTGCCGCCACCCGCTTCACATAATAATGAAAATTCTTGTTCCCATTGGGCAGGAAAACCACCACATCTCCCCTTTTCGGAGAGGTCAACAGGTACAGGAACCGATTGATCAGGATCTGCTGTCCGTTATACAATGTCGGTTCCATGGAAGCTCCCACCACATTGGTCGACATTCCGAAAAAAAAATTCAATACCGCCGCAATAAAGACAGCCGTAACAATGCCGAAGATCCAACTGAGGATCTCACGGAAAAGAGCCGGGCTGATTTTTTTCTTTCTCCTGTTGTAAAAGCTTAATCCCTTATTTTTTGCCATTCCTCTTCCTTTATTTTCCTCCAACAGGACATCTGTTCTATTATCCCTGAAATACTTTCCGCATTTCCTTTATCATATCACATATTTTCAAATAAGAAAAGGACAACTACTCAAGTAATTGTCCTTTTAGCGCACTTATTTAACCAGCTCTTTTACCTTAGCCTTCTTACCAACGCGATTCCTTAAGTAGTTCAGCTTTGCACGTCTTACCTTACCTTTTCTCACGACCTCAACCTTCTCAACGTTCGGAGAATGAACCGGCCAGGTCTTCTCAACGCCGACACCGTTGGAAGCCTTCCTTACAGTGAAGGTCTCCCTGCTGCTTCCGCCCTGACGCTTCAGCACAACGCCCTCAAATACCTGAATCCTCTCACGGTTGCCTTCCTTGATCTTACCGTAGACTCTTACGGTATCGCCTACCTCAAAATCGTCCACGTCTGCTTTCAGCTGTTCAGCCTCAATCTCTCTGATAATGTCGCTCATTTTATAGCCTCCTTCATAAAATGGATGTTCTTAATACCGCACTATGCGCTGTAACAGAGGACCATCTCGTTTTCGCAACGCTAAGATTTTACCATATCCCCGCCCATTTGGCAAGCAATTTCTGATAATAAATAAGATTTCGTAATAATATTTTTAGTCTTCCTCCCTCCCAAGCCACCATATGGTGTCCCCGGAAAGGTACAGGCCCAGCTTCTCCTGCAGGTTCTTCGACGCTTCGTTCTCTGAAAAAACATGACAATAAGGAGTCCAGTCCAGTTCCCTCAGGCGGTTGATCAGATACGCTTCCAGAGAGGCTCCAAGCCCTTTGCCGCGATACGCTTCCTCCACATAAAGCATTCCCATGCTTCCGTCATCGTGAAGGCCGATAAAGCCAACGGGTCTTCCCTCCACAAAGGCGCCGTACAGGAAACCGGACGCTATTCTATCCATAAAATACCCTTCATCCCCATATGGATAATTCTCCAGGAAATAACCCTTCGCGCCCTCATCCAGTCTTCTGATATCCTTATGACGGACCAGAAGAGGTTCCTTTCTGGTATAGCACGCCTGACAGCATTGGTGAAAAATGCGGAAACCAAACGCTTCCTGAATGAAATCTGCCAGAAAGTCCTGGCAAACCACAAACCATCGCGGGGCTTCCGGAAGCGGGCAACTGCCGCTTAAGAGGGCCGCCGTCATTTTTTCCCCTGCTTCCGGTGTGGATGCCGTAAGGAAGCAGGCTCCGCACTCTCTGTCGTAGAGCATGACATTCTCATCCTTATGGTACAAAAGCTCCCCGTTTCCGCGTCTCAGTAGCTCCATCATATGAATATGCTCTCTTTTATGGTGCCCCAGGCTCAGGATAGCTTTTTCCTTTGCCTGATATCTGGCATAGAGATCCGGTCTTACAGCAGCCGTTCTCTCCACGGAACGTTCACGGCGCCACTTATTGATTTCTTTATGATTGCCGGACAAAAGAACGTCCGGAACGCTCTTACCGTGCCATAATGCCGGACGTGAATATTGGGGATACTCCAACAGATCGTTATAGAAACTCTCTGTCCTTGCGGAAGTCTCATTGTTCAGTACGCCCGGAACCAGCCGGGCGATCGCATCGATCATTACCATGGCAGGCAATTCTCCGCCGGTCAGGACATAGTCTCCAATGGATACGTTGTCCGTCACGATCTCCTCCAGCACCCGCTCGTCGATTCCCTCATAATGACCGCAGAGGAACACAAGCTCTTCCTCTCCGGCAAATTCTTCCGCCATCCTCTGGTTGAAGGTTTTGCCCTGCGGAGTCACATAGATGGTCCTGAGCCGCTTTCCTGCCGCTACTGCCTGATATGCATCATAAACAGGCTGCGCCTGGATCAGCATCCCGGCACCGCCTCCATATGGGTAATCATCCACTTTTCCATGCTTATCCAGCGTATAATCCCGGATATCCACCGCATGAAGGCTGATCAGGCCGTTTTCCTGCGCCCGCCCGAGAATACTGGTGTTCAATCCCTGCAATACCATTTCGGGGAAAAGGGTCAACACATGAAACTTCATCACAGATATTATCCTCTATACGTTATATTTACAGATCCAACAGACCTTCCAGAATATGAACCTTCATATAGCGCGCCTCCACGTCCACTTCCAGAACACATTGCTTAATGGCGGGCAGTAAAAGCTCCTTGCCATCTTCCATCACAATGACGTAGACATCGTTGGCGCCCGTGCTGATCACATCCTTCAGGATCCCTACCGCCTTTTCCTCCTCATCCATTACGCTTAGCCCGATCAGATCAGCCACGAAATACTCGTCGCGCCTGAGCCGGACCGCATTCTGACGGGTCACATACAGGCTCTTCTGCCGATATTTCGACGCATCATCTATGGAATCGATTCCCTTGAATTTCAATATGACAAGCTGCTTGAAAAATTTCACATGCTCTATTTCAAGTTCCAGCTCTTCCTTCCCGGTATCCAGAATCACTTCCTTCAGCCGTTTAAAACGGGCCGGATCATCTGTTGTGGGATATACCTTTACCTCTCCGTTCAGCCCATGGGTCGATGTAACGATCCCCACCTGAAATCTGTCTTCCATTTCTCGCTCCCCGCCCGTCCTACGGGCACCCGCCTTGGCAGACCACTCTGTTACGGCAAGCATTCTGTTTTACATTCGGTTTTAGCAGGCGGTCCGCTTGATCCGCCTGAGATACCTTAAAAAAGGCTGCCGCAGAAACGACAGCCCTTTTCACTAGACGATTTCTACATCGACCTTTCTGTTGTCCTTGGATGATGCCGCCTTTACAACGGAACGGATCGCTTTGGCAATCCTTCCCTGCTTGCCGATGACCTTGCCCATATCGGATGCAGCCACATGAAGCTCCAGGATCAGGTTCTTCCCCTCTTCCTTTTCCGTTACCGTAACCTCTTCAGGATGGTCGACAAGCGCTTTCGCAATTACTTCAACTAATTCTTTCATCAATCAACAACACCTTTCTTAACGGCAAATTTGGGTTCATATGGTCTTACTTCTCAATTCCGGCGATCTTGAACAGCTTGCTTACGATCTCTGTGGGCTGGGCGCCGTTGGCGAGCCACTTCTTTGCCAGCTCCTCATTGATCTTAACGGTGCTGGGGTCGGTGCTGGGGTCATAGGTGCCGATCTCTTCGATAAACCTGCCGTCTCTGGGGGAACGGGAATCCGCTACGATTACTCTATAAAAAGGATTCTTCTTCTGTCCCATTCTTCTTAACCTGATCTTAACTGCCATTTCTTTTTACCTCCGTTTGTCTTTGCTTTGTTTATGATTGTGTCTTCTTTAGACATTTATAGGATAAGGGACCCTGCCCGTATCTTTCGCTTCCATAAAAAACTACTATTCCCTAATATAATATCAGAAAGGGAATCTTCCTTTTCCCATGCCGGGCATCCCGCCGAACATGCCTCTCCTTTTTCCACCGCCGCCGAACTGCTTCATCATCTTCTGCATCTGTTCAAACTGCTTGATGAACCGATTCACTACACTGATATCCACACCGGCGCCCTTCGCGATGCGGTGCTTTCTCCTGGGATTCAAAAGCCTGGGATCCCTTCTCTCCTGCGGCGTCATGGAAAGCACGATCGCTTCCATATGCGCCAGCTGCTTCTCATCGATCATGGATTCCAAGTCGCCCGACTTGATCCCCATGCCGGGAAGCATGCTTAAGATACTGGAGAGACCACCCATATTGCGCATCTGCTTCATGCTCTCCAGATAGTCCTCAAAATCGAACTTCCCCTTCTTCATGCGGTTCGCCATGTCGCGGCCCTTTTCCTCGTCGATATCGATGCTCTGCTGTGCCTTATCGATCAGGGAAAGCACATCGCCCATTCCCAGGATCCTGCCCGCCATACGGTCTGGATAAAACTGCTCCATATCGGATAGCTTCTCCCCCATACCCACATAGAGGATCGGTCTGCCCGTCACCGCCTTGATGGAAAGGGCCGCGCCGCCCCTGGTATCGCCGTCCAGCTTCGTCAGGATCACGCCGTCAATTCCCACCTTCTCGTCGAACTGCTTTGCCACGTTGACCGCATCCTGACCGGTCATGGCGTCTACCACCAGAATGGTCTGGTGTACGGATACATTGTCCTTCATCTCCTGCAGCTCCGCCATCATATCCTCATCCACATGAAGACGTCCCGCGGTATCCAGGATCACGACATTGTGACCGTTCTTCTCCGCGTAAGCGACAGCTTCTTTGGCAATTTCAACCGGCTTTACGTCCGTTCCCATGGAAAATACATCCACTTCCTGCTTCTTCCCGTTGATCTGCAGCTGCTCAATGGCAGCGGGACGGTAAACGTCACAGGCAACCAGCAAGGACTTCTTACCTTTGCGCTTCAAGACCCCGGCGAGCTTGGCTGTAGCGGTGGTCTTACCTGCGCCCTGGAGTCCTGCCATCATGATAACGGTGATGGCCTTGCCAGGCTGCATTGCGATCTCCGTGGTCTCGCTCCCCATCAGCGCGATCATCTCTTCATTGACAATCTTAATGACCATCTGCCCTGGGTTCAGGCCGTTCATCACATCCTGTCCGATCGCACGCTCCTCCACGGTCTTCACGAACTGCTTCACGACCTTAAAATTCACATCCGCCTCTAAGAGCGCCATGCGCACCTCTTTCAGGGCGGTCTTCACATCCTCTTCCGTCAGGCGGCCCTTGCCTCTCAGGTTCTTAAAAACATTCTGCAGTTTTTCTGTTAAACTCTCAAACGCCATCTGCCGCTCCTTTTACCATTCCTGCAAAAGCTCTTGCGCAAGCTCCCTGATACGCTCCATACGCCCATCGGAGGATAATTCCAGGCCGGAGGTCATTTCATAACCTTCCCTCGTAAGAGCTTCCAGCTCATTCAGCTTTTCCTTAGCCTCCATGAATTTTTTCACCAGATGCAGCTTGCTCTCATATTCCTGTAGGATACGGTCACAGCGCCTTATCAGGTCGTGAACCCCCTGCCTGCTGATGCCGTACTCCTCCGCGATCTCGCTCAGGGACATATCATTGTAAACCGCATCCTCGTAAATCTGCTTCTGATGCTCCGTCAGCATCTCACCATAGAAATCATATAAAAGTGTCTGCTCGTAAATCTTTTCCATGCTATCAACCAACAATGCCGTTTCTTTTCCCCTGCGCCGCACACCTTGCACATCATACTATAAAAAAACACAGGTGTCAAGTATTTTTTCTTGACACCTGTAAAAATTGGTAACATTTCAGCCGCACCATTCGCAAAGCCGCGCTACGGGTTTCTTCTGTTGGCGAGATATTGCAGCATCCTCCTCGCAGTATTCAATATCTCCTCTGCCCTTTCCCCGAACAGTTCATAAGCCCATATCCTGTCCACCTCTCTGATTTCCGGGACGGCAAGATTTAAAAATTTTATTGAACTGTATTCATCCGTCAACGCTTTTACCGTTTCCTGTGTCACATCATCCAATGCCGGTACATAGGTCTTTTCTATATCCAAAACTTCCATTTTTCTCATGCCCTCCTGGTCTTTGGATGATACCTCACATATTAACTGATAAAAAATGGTACTCATCCATGTTGACAGCATTATTGCTTTATCCAAGGACGGCGGTGTGCAGACCACAAAATTGGTAGATACGAATGCTGGACTGCGCGACAAGTAGATTCTTCCCGTTGTCCTGATCGCCCTCGGAATCAAAACAGAATTGGCAGGAAATCTGCCCCTGCTTTCCTTATTCAATATTTTCTTCCACTCTTGACCTGTTTTTCTTCTGCGCTGCTGCTTTCCTTCCCTGTCAGGGAGCGCATTGTAAGCGTCAATAACGGCATCTACGATTTCCTCTGAATTATCCGAAACATCCAGGAAATCACTATCCCCCGATCCGATATCAAGCGTATTTAATTTAGCATTACGCATTCCGGCAGAGAAAACAATTTTCTGACCTTTGAACTTCCCATATAGATCGGGTCTTGAATCAAAGAACATAATATCGCTTCCACCACTGTTTCCCGCCTGGCCGCGCTTGACCGGATAATCTAAATCCGATAGCTCCATAAACTGCACAGAGCTCTGGAAATTCTCCTTCACAAATGTAATTGCATCAACCATTTCACTGTTCAGCATTCTCCAGCCATCCCCGGCCGCATCAGATAATACCTGTGTGGAAATCTTCTTCACCACAACGCCTGGCATCATAGGTGAAAAATCATCCGTTGCATCATTGGATAATGCCTGGGAAAATCTGTGGATATCGATGTCCGGGATTTTATCGTAGCTGGAAACAACCTTCACATATTCAACCGGTGTTTTTGCTTTGCCAACAAGAACGCATGTATCCTTTGTTACATCATCGAATATTTCATCCCCGGGATACGTGAAAACCAAATGAAGGCCAAACTGATCCAGTAATAACCGTCTAATGGCCTTAGCTTCTGATCCGCGGCCCATTAAATGGATCTTAGGGAACACGCAGGATATTGTTGTTCCCGGCCGGACAAGTTCAATGAGCAATTCAAGAAATACCGCCTCCAATGGCATCTGACCAACATTGGTTTTTGCTTCGCTTCCGGTCAATCGCCTGATGCTCCTATACAGGGGCTGCTTTCTTGCAACACAATTTATTCCTGCCGAGAACGGCGGGTTCATTACCACAACTTTGACATCGTTGAAAAACACAGGTTCCATATCTGCTATATTTCGATTAGAAATCGCAGCCGTATTTCTCAGGCTTACAGTACTTGCATAATTCAAACCGATTCTCAATGACAACAGTTCAAGCAGCTTACTATTTACGTCATTGACAGCTATTTGCGTCGGCACTAAATTGTATGTAGGAATCGCCGCGCTGATAAGGTTTCCGCTTCCGGCAGCAGGGTCGCACACAATATCTGTGCCCTCCAATTCACCGCTGCTATACTTCGCCAGCTCCGCCACAATTCTTGCCAATTCCAAATCAGTGGGAACCTCTCCGTCATGTTCATGGCCTGCAGACACAATAGAATGCAGAATCCCGGCAACAGAGTCGCCATTCCCATTCTGACTGCCAAAATCATACAAGTCAATCAAGGTATCGTTCCTTATATTTGCCGTAGGTTCAAACGCCTCATCAGAATAGTTGAAAATTTCCTTAAAGTCAACGCGCGCCGCCTCGTCGCAAATTCTCGCAACATCGTTTCCAAAAAGCCTGATATCCCTTAATTCGTTTCGGTTTATACAGGTAAATGCACCCCGGATATATTCATACAAAAAAACCGCCAAGTGACTTTTCCAACGTTTGGGTTCTTCTTTGATCCGTTCCATATGGGCTGCAAATTCTTCAAGCGTAACCAAGTACTCATAAGTATTATTCGTAAAATCCGTTAAACATCCGCTAAAATATCTGGCAAGCTTCTCGACAAAAAAATCCTCTTCATCCGTTTCAAAACTTCCGATATGGGAAAGGCCCGGTTTAAGCATCTGCTGAAAAACACGCGGTCTTCCGGGATCATATCTGAAAGAAAATGCGTACTCCAAATTTGTAAGGATATAGAAAGGTTTTTCAGACTGATCGGCGTTCATCTGAACATATGACATGGCCTGAAATTGATACCTTGCGCTATGCACATCTGCAGGAGTCCTTTTCACCTCCACAACACAAAGATATTTTCCTGTGGCAATATTCTGCACAACATAATCCATTTCAAGCGCGCCCGTATATTGGTGATGCAATACCCTATACAGCTTCTCTTTGCCTGTCAATCTTAAGGCATAATTCAAAGCGCGTTCACATATAGGATGAAAACGATTCACTTCCGGATCTGAATAGGAAATCCACATAGAATGCCCCTTTAAATATTTTTTCAATCTGCGGGCAATCACACCCGCAAGCATTGGCGGCACCGCATTCCCAACAATAAGATTTCTCCCCTGCTTGCTGCTTGAAACAATCCTATAATCATCAGGGAAGGATTGCAGTCTCAGCGCCTCCCTCACAGTTATCAGCCTGTCCTCCTTATAATGAATATTGCATCCAACATTCGGACGGTTAAAGTAAGTGTTGATCGTATATGACGGCTTGTCAGGCGCAAGTCTCCCATAGCAGGTAGTGTGTCCTCCATCCCGCTGGAGTCTCCTAATCCTGCCGGATTTGACATCCGCAGGTATGTCCATATAGTTTCCACCAGGTTTTACATGACGTATTATGTATTCGTCCAGTTCGCTCATCTGTGGTATAAAATGCTCGGTAACACCTACATTTCTCCTTACAGATTTCTGGAATTCATTCTGTGCCGGCATACTGTAATTTACAACGCCGTTTTCTTCCTCTATGGCTTCCGGCAGGTCACCGAGGGCCTCTTCCACGCTTACATAGCGTTTTAATCCAATTCCATCCTCGCTGTGCGTGGGTTTGGGAAATTCGAACCTCGCATCCTTTAAACCCACAATGATCACTCTCTTTCTCCGCTGGGGGATGCCATAGTCCGCTGCATTCATAACCTGTTGTTCAATCGTATATCCGATCTCTTTAAATGCAATTTTCAAAAGCTCTATTATATTTTCACCCTGTGAATTTTTGGCAGAAAGCAGACCCGTTACATTTTCAAAGACAAAAGCCTTAGGTTTTACCTGTTCTATGATATGGATGTATTTCCAGACAAGTTGTCCGCGCTTATCTTCAACGTTTCTCTTTCCAGCCAAAGAAAACGACTGGCAAGGCGGTCCTCCGATAACCACATCAGCATGTGGAATCTTACTGACGTCAATTTCATTAATGTCTGCGCATAAAATATGATCACCGATATTAGCCCTATAAGTTTCGACAGCGTTTTTGTTGTTATCGATCGCCCAGATGATGTTGTACCCTTCGGCTATAAATCCCAGATCCAATCCACCGCCGCCTGAAAACAAACTAACCACATTTATGCTCACTTCATTTAACCTCCAATCGGTTAGACTTTATGGCAGCATATCTCTCTGTTATTTCCCTGTAATTTGTTCTACTATATTTAGAAACCAGTTTTGTGATTTCCCCTATAACAGACGCATCTGCACTTTCAAGTAATTTATGGCCAAGGGCAGCCATTTCTTTTTTGTCAGAATCTGAAATCCTTTCATAGTCGGGAAAATATAATCCTTCTATATCATATCTCTGCAATTTTAACAGCCCCGCTCCGTACTTTTTCCCACTCAGCTCCAACTGATAATAAGTATAATAATTGTTCAGCAGGGCAAACAGAACCCATTTATCAACTTTAGGCTGAATAATGTAAAAATTATCCCTCGCAAGCGCCCCTGTTTCATTCATCACGAATTTCATGTCATTACGGACAAAATAACTGAACAATATACCTTCCCCGCAAATTTCGCGTATTTCATACCACTTATCACTGTTGTTAATTTTAAATAACAATGTTTTGGGTTTTTTCTCTTGAATTATTTTATTTTTCCAAAAATCCAGGTAGCTTGATATTTCGTCAGAAACAGCATCCTCCGCCGGACAGAACAGGCGGTCTAAACGGGCGTTAAGCGTGGTATACCCATCGATGCTTTTAGGCGAAGAAATGATTGGTTTAAAACATCCGCCATCCTCGCAAGGAAAGTCCGGATTAATATACATTTCATTGCAGCCTGTCGTTAAGCCCCGTCTAACCGTGGCAAGCCTGGAAAATGGATAAGAGAATTCCCCAAAGGCTTTATTTTCCCTTAATGAAACGCTTTGTAACCCTCCGTCCTTCGATTCCAGATATTCTTCAACGGTATTAATGTCCGTTTTCCCTTTCATTAATTTAAGTATGACCACATCGACCAGGGCTTCCCGTTCAAACACATCTCCGTGAATGTGTATCTGTTTTTCCACGCCACATTTGGAAAGCATGGTTTCCTGGAATTCGGTTCCGCTTCTTGCGTTCATCCAACTGCCTGGAAAAATAACGATCAACTGCCCGCCATCCTTCAATAAGTCAATGGCCTTCATAATAAAAAACATATATATATTCGCCGTACTCGGCAAACCGGAAAATATGGGATTAGAGCGCAATGTCTCCTTTGTTATCCCATATTGCCCTAACTCGTCGATTTTCTCCTGCCGTATATAGGGCGGGTTCATGACAATGCCATCATATGCATTGGAGCCGCCATATTTAAGGAAATCGCTGTTTAAAAGCTTGTATTGAGGATATTTCCCCCTGGTATTTTCAAACAGGGCAGTATCCAATTCACAAGCGGTAACATTGCTGTATCCATACCCTAAAAGCGCATCCAAAAAAACGCCTGCGCCATAACACGGATCCATAATGGCTGCCTGCTTGGGCAGATCAAATAACGAAACCATATAACGGGCAACATTACCCCTTGTAAATACTTGACCCAAATCAGCCATGTCCTTGCTCCCCTATCTCACAGCTTCTCACTGAAATAGCTCTTATACCCTTCCCCGTAAATCTCCGTCGCGCTGGTGACAATCATGAAGGAGCTGGAATCTTCCTCCTTTACGATATCCTCCGCCTTCGGGGCGAGCCTCTTCCTGATCGCGCAGAAGATCACCTTTTTCTCATCACCGCTGTAGCCGCCCTTTCCCTGGATATAGGTAACCCCTACATCCAAATCCTCCAGCAGACGTTTCGCGATTGCATCCGAGCGGTCGCTGATGATATAGAAAAGCTTCGCCTCGTCCTGACCGTAGAGTACAAGATCAAGGATTTTAGAGATCAAAAACACAGTCACTCCTGCATAAATCGCCTTTTCAATGTCCTTGAGCACAAAAGCGGACGCCGTGACAATGATGGCATCTGTGATCAGGAATATCATTCCCGTCTTTAATTGAGGAAATTTCAGGCGGATCACTTTAATGATGATATCTGTTCCCCCGGAGGTGGATCCTGCTTTGAAGATAAAGCCCATGCCGACCGCAGCCAGGGTGCTCCCCGCGATTGTTGCCAGGAAAGGATCCCTGGTCACTGCCCCGAGAGGAGCGAGCAGATTGGTAAAAAAGGAAATCAGCACGGTACAGTACAGAGTGGATATGATAAAACGGATCCCGAATTTCCAGATTCCAAGCAAAAGAATCGGGATATTCACGATCATGATCCATGTACCGGTTTCAATGGAAGTCAGACGGTTTAATATGATGGAAATGCCGGTGACACCGCCGGGCGCAAGTGAATTCGGATCCAGAAACAGCGCGACTGCGGCAGCATAAAGAAAACTCGACATAGTTATGACCAGATAATCCCATACCTGCTGTTTCCAGGTTTTCTTATGAAATGATTCCAGTTCCAGTTCCTTTTCACTCTTTGCCATGACGATCCGCCTGCAGCCCCTTTCCCTTTTTCCTGTATACTATATATTCGTCCTCACCAGCTTAGGCCGATAGCCGCCTTTTTCCAGGGCATCCATGATCTGCGCCTTATGCTCTGTCCCAAAGGCCTCCAGAGTGATCCGCAGTTCAACCGCTGCGTTTCTGTTCGTGGAAATAAACTGGTTATGCTCCAGCTTGATCACGTTGCCGTTTTCCGCCGCAATAATGCCGGATACCTTATGCAGTTCCCCCGGCTTATCCGGAAGAAGAACGGAGATCGTAAAGATTCTGTCCCGAAAGATCAGCCCCTGCTGTACCACGGAGGACATGGTGATCACATCCATGTTGCCGCCGCTTAAAATGGCAACGATCCTCTTATCCTTTACCGAAAGATGCGACAAAGCCGCCACAGTCAGCAGACCCGAATTTTCCACCACCATCTTGTGATTCTCCACCATATCCAGGAAGGATACCACCAGCTCCTCATCCTTAACCGTGATGATATCGTCCAGATCCTCCTGCAGATACGGGAACAAGAGGGGACCCGGCGTCTTCACGGCGGTACCGTCCGCGATGGTGTCGACCTTGGGCAGGGTAACGACCTTGCCTGCCTTTAAGGATTCCTGCATACAATTTGCCCCGGCGGGCTCCACACCGACCACCTTGATCTTCGGATTCAAAAGCTTTGCCAGCACGGCGATCCCGGTTGCCAGGCCGCCCCCTCCGATAGGCACCAGTATGTAATCCACCAGCGGAAGCTCTTTAAAGATCTCCATGGCGATGGTTCCCTGTCCGGTTGCCACGGTAAGGTCGTCGAATGGATGGATAAAGGTATAGCCGTGCTCCTGCGCCAGCTCGTAAGCCTTTGCGCAGGCTTCGTCGTAAACGTCTCCGTACAGGATTACCTCGGCGCCGTAGCTCTTCGTGCGGTTCACCTTCATGAGGGGAGTGGTGGTAGGCATCACGATGACAGCCTTCGCACCATAGCATTTTGCGGCATACGCCACACCCTGGGCGTGATTGCCTGCCGATGCAGTGATCAGCCCCTTTGCGCGGTCTTCGTCGGAAAGCGTGCTCATTTTATAATAAGCGCCCCTTACCTTATAAGCTCCGGTAAATTGCATGTTTTCCGGCTTTAAATATACCCTGTTGCCGGTTTTGGCGCTCAGATAATCGCTGTAGACCAGCTTCGTCTCCAAAGTACATTTTTTTACCACCTCAGAAGCCTCTTCAAATTTCTCCAAAGTCAACATTTGCTCATCCATCTCATTTTAACCTCATTTCTTTTCTTTATTCTTCCCGTTATTCCTCCCTGATATCAAACAGGGCGTTGACAAATTCATCGGAATTAAATTTCTGAAGATCCTCGATAGTCTCTCCGACGCCGATATATTTTACAGGAACATTGAGCTCCGACTGAATGGCGACCGCGATACCGCCCTTTGCGGTACCGTCCATCTTGGTGAGGATAATGCCTGTCAGATCCGCCACCTGCCCGAACTCCTTGGCCTGGACCAAAGCGTTCTGGCCCGTGGTCCCGTCCAGTACAATGAGATTTTCCCGGTGGGCGTTGGGATATTCCTTGTCGATGATGCGGTTCATCTTGCGGAGCTCTTCCATAAGATTCTTCTTATTGTGAAGACGTCCCGCAGTATCCACCAGCAGCACATCCACATGCCTTGCCTTGGCCGCGTTCACCGCGTCATAAACGACGCTGGCGGGATCCGCGCCCTCTATTCCGCCGATCATGGGCACATCCGCGCGCCTTGCCCATTCCGCGAGCTGGTCCCCTGCCGCCGCGCGGAAGGTATCCGCAGCCGCGATGAGCACGTTTCTTCCGTTTTCCTTAAGCTTTCCCGCGAGCTTGCCCACAGAGGTCGTCTTACCGACCCCGTTTACACCGATCACCATAATGACGGACTGCTCCTTCTCAAAATCATAGGCGGTTTCGTCCACACGCATCTGCTCCTTGATCCCGTCGATCAAAAGCTGCTTGCATTCAGAGGGCTCCTTGATATGCAGCTCCCTGACCTGATTCTTCAGACGTCCGATGATCGCGGTTGTGGCATTCACGCCGATATCCCCCATGATGAGGATTTCTTCCAGTTCTTCATAAAAATCGTCGTCAATGGCTGAAAAGCCGCTGAAAACTGCGTCAATTCCCCTTACAATATTTTCTCTTGTTTTCGCGAGACCGGCCTTCAATCTGGCAAAAAAGCCTCTTTTTTCCTCTCCCATGCGCCGCTTTCTCCTTTCCGGGCTGCCGGGCGTACCACATCATGCCGCCTTATCCCATCCGGCTGCGTTCTATCCCGGCTTCTTTCCATTCGAGCTTTATTCTATCCCAGCTTTATTCTATCCCAGCTTTTTCCTATCTATTTTATCCGAATTCAGGACGGTTCATAACAAATGATCAGTCATCCAGCTCCTTATCGATCAAATTCACGCTCACAAGCGCCGAAACGCCCTTTTCCTGCATGGTGATGCCGTACAGGCGGTCCACCTGTTCCATGGTTCCCCGCCGATGGGTAATCACGATGAACTGTGTATTCTTTGTCAGCTTATGCAGATACCTGGCAAATCTCCCGACGTTGGATTCATCCAGGGCCGCCTCGATCTCATCCAGCAGACAGAAGGGAGAAGGCTTCAGGTTCTGAATGGCGAACAGCAGGGCGATGGCGGTCAGCGCCTTCTCGCCTCCGGAAAGCTGCATCATATTCTGCAGCTTCTTGCCGGGCGGCTGGGCGATGATGCGGATGCCGGCCTCCAAAATATCCTCATCCTCAATCAGCTCCAAAGTACCCTTTCCACCGCCAAAAAGCTCCTTGAACACCTTATCGAATTCCTGTCCGATCAAGGCGAACTTCTCCGTAAACTGCTTCCGCATGGCGCTGTCAAGCTCCTGAATGATGCCCTCCAGCGTTTTCTGCGCCTCCACCAGGTCGTCATGCTGCGTCTTTAAGAAGGTATATCTCTCCATCAGGCTGCGGTAATCTTCAATCGCGTTGACGTTGACATTGCCCAGCTTTTTGATCTGATCCTTCAGGGATGCGATCTCCTTTTTCATCGCGCCCAGATCCGTCAGCTCCTCCTTGCGTAAGGCCGCGGCATCCGTCAGCGTGATCTCATATTCCTCCCACATGTAATTGATCTGACCCTCTATGGAGTCCTCCAGCTTTTCCTTCTGCGCGTTCAGACGGTACACCTCTTTGTCCAGGACTGACTTCCTTTCCGCAAGCTCCTCCCTGGTCTGGAAGAAGCTCTTCTGCTTCCCGGAAAGCTCTTCCTTTCGGGCAAAATCCTCCTTCAACCTGGACTCTGACTGCTCCTTCTCTCCTTCGGATGCGAGTATCGTCTGTTCCAGCTCGGTAATGGTGCTTCGCTTCTGCTCTACCTGGGAAGCGTTGTCCTCCAGGGCGGCAGTGATTTCCGTAAGCTCCTCATTTGACCGGGCAAGCTCTCCAAGGATACGCTCCACATTGGTCTGATGGAACTGGGCGGTCTGCCGTGTAGTCTCAGCCTTACGCTCCCACTCATTTACCCGGGCCAAAAGAAGCTGTTCTTCCTCTCTTTTTCCCTCCAGCTCCTTCTGGGAAGCGGCGATCCGCTCGTTGGCGCTTTTCTCCATCTCCTCGCTGTCCGATAATTCCCGGCTGACCTCTTCCCTGCCGGTCCTGATCTCTGTAAGCTGGTTCTCCAGCCCTTCCCGTTCCTTTCGGAGATTGCGGAAATCCTCCTCGGCCTCGTCCATCCGCTCCCTCGCCTGGATGACGTTCAGGCGGGCAGTATTCTGTTCGATGGACTTTCTCTGTATCTGCGTCTTCACCGTTTCCAGCTCCAGCCGCATCCGGTTTCTCTCCGCCTTGGTATCCGTAATATCCTGATTGATCTGGTCAACCTCACGAAGCAGCTCCTTCACATGACGCTCAAGCTCTTCTATTTCCCTGCGCCTGCCCAGAAGGTTGCTGCTGTTTTTATATGCCCCGCCGCTGATAGCGCCTCCGGGTACCAATAGCTCCCCCTCCAGGGTCACCATGCGCAGGGAGTATTCGTATTTTCTGGCTATCGAAACCGCGTGGTCCATATCGTCCACGACCAGGATACGCCCCAACAGGGACTTCGCCACATTGCGGTATTTGGGATCGATCTGTACCAGGCTGTCTGCAAGACCGATCACCCCTTCCTCCTGTAAGACGCGGTCATTATGAAACTCCTGCGCATGGACCAGGCTGTTAAGCGGCAGGAAGGTGGCCCTTCCCAGGCGGTTCAGCTTCAGATACTGGATCATCCTCTTGGCTGTATCCTCTTTATCAGTGACAATATTCTGAATGCTCCCTCCAAGGGCGGTCTCGATGGCAGTCTCGTACTTTTTATCCGTCTGGATGATATCGGCCACCACTCCGATGATTCCCTTTTCCTTCTCCTTCTGCTCCATGACCTTCTTTACGCTGCCGCCGTAGCCCTCGTAGCGCTCCGTCAGATTGATCAGGGCGTCCAGCCTTGAGCTCTCCTGATGGTATTTACTCTGGGTCTCCTGAAGCCTGGCGTCGTGTCCGACCAGCCTGCCCCTGAAGCCCCCAAGCGCTTGATCGGTCTCGCTTTCCCGCTTCTTTAAGGTCTTCAGCTCCTCTGTCACCTCCAGGAAAGCGGTTTCCAGCTGCCGTATATTCTCTTCCCTGGATGCCTCGTCCGTCTTGGCCTGCAGCAGCCGGGAATTCAGCTCTGCCCTGCGGATATTGGTCTGTTCCTCTATCGTATCAAATCGTCCCAGCCTGGACTTAATGGTCGCCCTCCGGTTCAATTCCTCAATAATGCGGTTCTTTCCGTCCTCTATGTCCTGGCTCAGTCCTGCAATCTGTCCCTGCAGCTCCTCAAGCCGGGCCTTCTGATCGTCCCTGACCGCCGTGATTTCCTTAAGTTCTGCGTCAATCTGGGCCTTTTTCTCCAATAAAGAGTCCCTTTCCCGGCTCTTTTCCCCTATATCGGAGGTCACCTTATCCTTTCTGTTTAATAGATGCGCTTCGTTTCCTCTGGCAGAATTGATCTGCTCCTTTAAGACATTGATATCTCCCTCCAGCTTTCCATGCAGGAGTCCCGCATCGCTCAGCTTCCGTCTCTCCTCCTCAATGTCCTTGTCCAGGGCCTCCACTTCGTTCTGAATCCGCTCATATTCCGCCTTAATGCCTTCATACTGTCGGCTGGTCTCGTTGAAATCCCTCGATGCGAGTTCATATTTTTCCTCGACGGCCTTAAGCTGTTGACTGATTCGGTCATTCTCCAGGAGAAAAACATTGATATCCAGATTTTTCAACTCTTCCTTCTTGCGCAGATAGACCCGCGCCACATCAGCCTGACGCTCCAAAGGCCCGATCTGCTTTTCCTGCTCTGACAGGATATCGTTTACACGGACGAGATTCTGCTTTTCATTTTCCAGCTTGGCCTGCGCCGCCGCCTTACGGCGCTTGAACTTCACGATCCCTGCCGCTTCGTCAAAAAGCTCGCGTCTCTCCTCCGGTTTTCCGCTTAAGATTTTATCGATCTGACCCTGACCGATGATAGAATAGCCTTCTTTACCGATACCTGTATCATAAAATAATTCGTTTACGTCCCTCAGACGGACAACGGAGCCGTTGATCAGATATTCACTTTCTCCGGAACGGTAGATTCTCCTTGCGACGGTGACCTCCTCCGAATCAATGGAAAGCTGATGGTCGCCGTTGTCAAGCGTGATCGCCACATAGGCAAAGCTCAGAGGCTTGCGCATCTCTGTTCCCGAGAAAATGACATCCTGCATGCTGGAGCCGCGCAGCTGCTTGATCCGCTGTTCTCCCAGCACCCATCTGACGGCATCCGCGACATTGCTCTTGCCGCTCCCGTTGGGCCCCACAATGCCCGTGATCCCATTGTGAAACTGAAATACGATTTTATTTGCAAAAGATTTAAACCCTTGTACTTCAATGCTCTTTAGATACATGTGTCCTCCGAAGTCTGTCTTTTCCTCTTTTCTCTAATGAATTCCCCTGTCCCTTAACAGGCGGAGCGCTTCATATGCCGCATTCTGTTCGGCAGCCTTTTTCGTATGGCCTTCCCCGACGCCGATCTTCTCGGTGTCCATATAAACCTCCGCCACAAAGGTTTTGTCATGCTCAGGACCGTATTCCCCGAGCTTCTCATAACGGAGCTCCTTTTTCAGGGTTCTTTGGATCAGCTCCTGAAGATTTGTTTTACTGTCGTAAAACAGCTGCTTATCTTCCAGGTCAGAGAGAATAAATCTATTGATAAAGTTCTTCGCAGGTTCCATTCCTCCGTCCAGGTAAATGGCGCCGATCACAGCCTCCACAGCGTCCGCTATGATGGACTCCCGCCTGCGTCCGCCCGTGGTTTCTTCTCCCTTTCCGAAAAGCATGAACTGTCCCAGCTCCAGGTCCCTGGCGCAAAAAGCCAACGCAGGCTCACAAACCAAAGAGGCGCGTGTCTTGGTGAGCTCTCCCTCCGGCATCTGCGGATCCCTATGGAATAGGAATTCACTGCTCACGAGCTCCAGCACGGCATCCCCCAGGAATTCCAGGCGTTCATAATTTTTCTGTTTGTTGATCTTCTGTTCATTGGTAAAGGAGCTGTGCGTCATCGCCTGCTTTAAAAGCCGGATATCCTGGAAACGATACCCTATGCGTTCCTCAAGCACCTGTAACGTATAACCTTCTATCCTCATATTCAATAACTCTTTATTCCATCCCGTCAGTTTTCATACAACAAGCAATAACGAATCCACCACAAATGGGCGTCCCGCATAACGGGACACCCCTCTATCTTAAATCCACTTCCGATCATCTTCTTTTTAGTTGATGGCATTATTGATCAGTTCAACAGCTTCTCCTACGGTGGTGATCTGCTCTGCCTGCTCCGTGGGGATTTCGATATCAAATTCCTCTTCTATTCCCATGATGATCTGATAAACATCCAGTGAGTCAGCCCCGAGATCATCCATGAAGGTAGTATCCATCCCGATTTCATCCGGATCCACATTCAATACCTCGGCAATCACTTTTTTCAATTTGTCCAATACCATAGCTTTTCCTTCTTTCTTATCCTTCTACCTGGATTTTTTCTTGGATTTTTTCTTTGATTTTTTCATTTATCTTCTGTTCCTTAAATGCGATGCATTGCAGGATCGAATTCTTGATCTCCACAGCGCTGCTGTTGCCGTGGGACTTCACCACAAGACCCTTCAGTCCTAAAAGAGGGGCGCCGCCATACTGGTCGGTCTGGAAGGATTTCAGCGTCTGCTTCAAAGCAGGCTTTACCAGAAGAGCCCCGATCTTACTGCGCAGGGAGGTCATCATACCGGCCTTTACCTGCCTTAAAAGGGCGCCTGCCACGCCCTCATACATCTTCAGGACCACATTGCCCACAAAGGCCTCGCACACCACAACATCGCAGAAGCCTGCCGGAATATCCCTGGCTTCCACACTTCCGATAAAATTGATATCCCTGCACTCCTTTAACAGAGGAAAGGTCTCCTTGACCAGGGCGTTCCCCTTTTCCTCCTCAGCGCCATTGTTCACGATACCCACCGTAGGGTTTTTGATACCCATCACATTCTCCATATAGATGCTGCCCATCTGGGCGAATTGGACCAGATGAGAAGGCCTCGCATCCACATTGGCGCCGCAGTCGATCAGGAGGCTTACGCCCTTTTCCGTCGGAATAAGCGGAGCTAAAGGCGGTCTCTCCACGCCCTTGATCCGCCCGACAATGATCTGTCCGCCTACCAGGACCGCGCCTGTGCTTCCCGCGGAAACAAAGGCGTCACAGGTTCCGTCCTTCACAAGGTTCATGCCCTTCACAATAGAAGAATCCTTTTTCCTGCGGATTGCCATTACAGGGGGCTCGGCAGTCTCAATCACCTCTTGCGCATGTACGATCTCCATGCGGGATGCATCATATGTATATTTCTTTAATTCTTCCTTTATGACATTCTCCCTGCCTAACAGGAAGACCTTCACCCTGCTGTCTTCACCCAGGGCATCTACCGCGCCCTTTACAATCTCTGCCGGGGCATTGTCCCCTCCCATAGCGTCTACCGCAACATTTACAAACTCCGCCATACTGTCCTCCATTGCCGGACAAATTCCCGACATTCCCTTTATGGTAAATTCTCTGGTAAATTCATTTCTACTATACTAGACCCTCCTGTAAAAATCAAGGACTTTTTTCACGAAAAAAGGCTCTCCCGCACAAGGAAAGCCCGATTTCATTCTCTCAATTTCACACTCTGGATCAGTCAACGCTTACGACCTGCTTCTTATTATAAGAACCACAAGCCTTACATACTCTGTGAGGCGTCATCAGCGCGCCGCACTTGCTGCACTTTACCAAGGTAGGAGCGCTCATCTTCCAGTTAGCTCTTCTCTTATCTCTTCTACTCTTAGAAGATTTATTCTTGGGACAAATTGACATCGTTACACCTCCTTATTCGCGTTGAAAATATCTTGTATCGCCGCCATGCGCGGATCCGGAACGAATGTATCACATCCGCAGTCACCGTCATTCCGATTCTTCCCGCATACCGGGCATACGCCCTTACAATCTTCACGGCACAGAATCTTCATGGGCCAATTCATTAAAATCTCATCGTGTACAAAGGACTCTACATTCAACTGATACCCTTCCAGATAAGACGGGTTCTCTTCCTCTTCCTCATCCTTCCCTGCATCCGGCGAGGCGACAACCTGATGAAACTTAAGCTCAAGCTTTGTCGGCACATCGCTCAGACATCGGTCGCATCTGGTACGGAAGGTCAGCTCCGCCGACCCTTCAATCCTCACCTTCCCTGTCCCTGCATTGCTTAGGATCAGGGAAACGGGAGACTTCTCCAGGATGGAGAAATTCCCCAGCCTGCTGCAAAAGCTCGTCATCTCCAAAGGTATCTGAACTTCTTCGACCTTACCTTCTGCCGTGAAGAGATCCGTTAAATTCACTAACATAGTGTTCTCCTGTATAGATTCATTCGCACACTGTTTCAGTATAGTGGATAAAATGGGCTTTGTCAACCCATTATTTTAATATTTTTACTTTTCCCTAGAATGCCAAAGTAAATTCCAGTTCATATACCCATACCAGATTTAAGTCTGGCACTCACTCCTGTATAATG
>CANPYG010000007.1 GCA_947588205.1 uncultured Acetatifactor sp.
TTCGTATGCCCAATGAGAAGCTTTCTTCGCTGTGCTCTTTTACATGGTGAATTTATTAATGTCGTCTACTATAGATTTTTTTCGTATTCTGCAGTCGAAGAGCTTTATTATATTTGTATTCATAGAAAAATAAAGGGAATCACTCAAGAATTTTTAGATTGCTATATGGAAAGAGTCTGTAAAAACTAGATTTAGAAGAGCAAAACTCGAGAAACTTCTTTGAGGCCGCTGCCGGTGATAAGAGGATACTGATTATTCCCTATAAGAGGTTTTAACAGAAGAAAAAAGAAGAGGTAATCTATGTTTACGACAATTGAGTTGTTTGCGGGCGCCGGGGGTTTGGCGCTTGGAATTGAAAAAGCGGGTTTTGATACATTAGGTCTAATTGAATTTGATCAGGATGCGTGCGATACGTTGAAGAAGAACCGTCCGGGATGGAATGTGATTTGTGAGGATATCGAGGACATTTCTAAATTGGATTTAGAAGAATTTTTCGGAATAAAGAAAGGCGAGTTGGACTTGCTGTCCGGAGGCGCCCCATGTCAGTCCTTTTCCTATGCGGGGAAACGTCTGGGACTGGAGGACGCCCGGGGCACCCTTTTTTACCATTATGCAAAATTCCTTGAAAAATTATACCCCAAAATGTTTTTATTTGAAAATGTGCGCGGCCTATTGACCCATGATGGCGGTAAAACCTACAAAATAATTTTGGATATTTTTGAAAAAACGGGGTATGAGATCCAAAAACAGGTGCTCAATGCCTGGGATTATGGTGTGGCTCAGAAGAGGGAGAGGCTGATAACCATTGGAATCAGAAAAGATTTAAAGGATAAAATTCAGTTTCATTTTCCGATGCCCCATAAATATAAACCAGTACTAAGGGATGTATTACAGAATGTTCCTGAAAGTGTTGGGATTCCTTACGGTGAGAATAAAAGGAAAATATTTGAGTTGGTTCCCCCAGGCGGCTATTGGAGGGATATTGACCCGGAAATAGCAAAGTCATATATGAAGAGTTGTTGGGAGATGGGCGGGGGCCGTACCGGGATACTTAGGAGGCTGAGTATGGATGAACCCTCTTTAACGGTGTTAACTTCTCCCTCCCAAAAGCAGACGGAGCGGTGCCATCCTCTGGAAGCAAGGCCTTTTACCGTCAGGGAAAATGCCCGTTGCCAAAGCTTCCCGGACGATTGGGAGTTTTGCGGAAATGCGATGTCCCAATATAAGCAGGTCGGAAACGCTGTGCCTGTTAATTTGGCTTATGAAGTTGCGGTACAGATTAAGAAAGCGTTGGAAGGAGAGAAGGAAATGGATTGGGGGTTATCTTTTATCTCAGAAAAAGATTTTATTGAGCATGTAAAAGCAACCATTGATAAGTATGGTGAGAAACTGGAATCTTTTGATTTGGAAAAATTTAATAAGAATATTATTGATCCCATTAAAATAATTTTTGACAAGACAGTTTATCAATCCACCTGGGATGAAATTGTGAGCAATGAAATATTCCGTCAGAGGGATAAGGCAAATAACAATGATATTGGGTATTTTCATCAAAGGATTTTTCAATATATGAAGAATTGCCGTGTGCCGGAAAATGGAAAAGAAGGCGGTTGGGATGTAATTTACCATAATCCCCAAGGGATAGATCTGCCTGGAGGGGATAAGGTAAGCACAGTTTATGTGGAAATGAAAAACAAGCATAATACAATGAATTCCGCCGCGGCTGCCAGAACCTATATTAAAATGCAAAATCAACTTTTAAGGGACGACGACTGTGCCTGTTTTTTGGTGGAAGCCATTGCAAAGAAATCCCAGAACATGAAATGGACGACGACGGTAGATGGCAATAGTGTTTCCCATAAAAGGATTCGGAGAGTAAGTCTGGATCAGTTTTATGGATTGGTAACAGGTCAGGAAGATGCTTTCTACCAGATGTGTATGGTTCTCCCGGGGATAATTGAAAAGGTGGTTTCCGGGGAGGACGGTGTGAAAGTGCCCCATGATTCCGTATTGCAGGAGCTTAAGAATGTTGCCGGAAATTTGAAAGAAAAAGATCAAAATCTTGCGATGGCATTGTCCATCTATCTGTTGGGATTTAGTACTTATACGGGATTTGCTGAGACAGTTTATTTAAAGACTGAGGTCTCTGATAACAAAAATCTTTTGAAACGTTTGTATGATTATGGGAAGTCGGTTCAATAAAAGGATTTTTTGATTGGGTAAAGATATGACCAGCTTAACACCTGAACAGCGCCGGAAAAATATGCAGCATATCCATAGCAAGGATACTTCAATTGAAGTGAAGCTTCGCAAAGCTTTATGGGAGAAAGGGTACAGGTATCGTAAAAATTATAAGCAACTTCCGGGCACGCCTGATATCGCATTAACAAAATATAGAATAGCTATCTTTTGTGACAGTGAATTTTTCCACGGGAAGGATTGGGAAGTGCTTTTAAAACCCAGATTGGAAAAGGGTGTAAACAGTGAATTTTGGATCAAAAAGATTACACGGAATATGAACCGGGATGATGAAGTGAATAAAAAGCTGCTTTTTCTGGGGTGGTCTGTGATCAGATTTTGGGGCGCGGATATTTTAAAACGGCCTGATGAATGTGTTAAAGTGATTGAAGAGACTATTTTTGATTTGTCAATTCAAAATAGCCAGAATCCGGGAGAATGAATATAGAAAAACCTAAAGCGTGGAAGGAAATAAAGTTAGGTTTTTTCTCCCAGATTGGGCGGAAAGGATTTGTGATTTTACTGCGTACAGGATATGAACCGCTTAAAAGTAGTCGCCGCCATTATCATTCACAACAACAAAGTATTCGCTACCCAGCGCGGCTATGGTGAATTCAAAGACAGCTGGGAGTTCCCGGGAGGGAAGATAGAGCCCGGCGAGACCCCGCAGGAAGCGCTGGTTCGTGAGATCCGGGAAGAATTGGATACTGAGATCATAGTCGGTGATCTGTTGGAAACTGTAGAATACGACTATCCCGGGTTCCACCTTTCCATGGATTGCTTCTTGTGCGCGGTTCAGTCCGGGAACCTGGTTTTAAAGGAGCATGAAGCCGCCAGGTGGCTTACCGTGGAAACCCTGGATAAAGTGGACTGGCTGCCGGCGGACAGGAGCCTGATTGAAATAATTCGAAATATTCTTAGGTAAAAAAGCTATGTTCCCTTCGTGGAATAACATTCCATAAAACTGCATACACTAACCTCCAGCAGACCGATAAGGATAACCTATCGGTCCGTTTTTATCCAGTAAAAAAGGATTTCGTGAAAAGGGGATAACGAATCATGTCCAATGCCACCGTATACCTAAAATGCGACAGAAATGTGGAGGTACAATCTCCCGATGTATACCTGAAGGATCTGGGCAGTCTGCGCTGCGCGGACAGTGTTGTCAGTGCAAAGCTGAAAGCGCTGAAAATACATCATTTCACAGAAAACAGCGCAAAGCGTTGTGTCATCAGCACCCTGAAGCTGATTGAGCAAATGGAGGGCGCCTGTCCGGATATCAGCGTCCAAGTGATCGGAGAACCGGATGTACTTCTGGAATGGGTCAGTGTGGACAAGCAGAAAGGCTGGCAGGAGTGGCTGAAGGTCACGCTGGTCTGCCTGGTGAGCTTTTTCGGAACCGCGTTTACCATTATGGCATATCATAACGATGTTGGCATCAACGAGGTATTCAAAGAATTATACCGGATTGTTCTGGGTAAGGAGCCCGGAGGAGTCAGTATGATAGAGATATCTTATTCCATCGGCCTTGCACTGGGCATTATCGTTTTCTTCAATCATGTAGGGGGAAGGCGCATTACTAAAGACCCCACGCCGATTGAGGTCGCAATGAAAAATTATGAAAAAGATGTTGATACTACCCTGATCGAAACCGCCGGAAGGGAGGGAAAGGAAATCGATGTTTAAATATTTTTTCCTGATTCTGGTGAGTACAAGCTATGGTCTTCTGGCTGCGGCGGGAGTCTTTACTGTTTTTGTGGCGGTCGGTCTGATCCCGAGGTTTGCCGGCAAGACGCACACCGCAAGTCATGTGATCCTATATGAAGAAATGGTGATCGCCGGAACCGTTGTCGGGGGCATCTTAAGTATTTTCGGGGATAGCTGGGAAAGCAAAGGGGTGATGGCAGGGAATTTTCTGCTTTTGCTGTTTGGGCTTTTCAGCGGGATGTTCGTGGGCTGCCTTGCCCTTGCCATCGCGGAAATGTTAGACAGCATTCCGATTTTTACCAGGAGAATCTCCCTTCGTCATGGGATTGGACTTGCGATTCTGTCTATGGCCGCCGGCAAGCTGACGGGTTCTTTATTTTATTTTATCAGGGAATTTTATCATACGGTCGAATAAACAATGGGGCAGGCGGCTGTGCGGGAAACGATATTGCAATAGCACAACACATAGTCTGCGGGAATAATTTTATAAGGAATGCGGATACTATGGAGGTAAAATTAAGGAAAGGAATCCAGAAGGAAGAAACCTAGAAGGAAGAAATCTAGAAGGAAGAAATCTAGAAGGAAGAAACCGCTGGAACGGAAAAGAGGACTATATATGGATAAGAAGGATATTGAAGTATCCCTGAACTCCGAACAGGAGAAAAAGGAATACCAGGAATATGTGAAGCAGGTCACCCCCACTCATAATCTGTGGCTGCAGATGCTGAAAGCCTTTATTACGGGCGGCGTCATCTGTACGATCGGGCAGGGAATTTTAAACTACGCATCATCCCTTGGCCTGGACAAGCAGGACGCAGGGAGCTGGTGTTCCCTGATCTTAGTGCTGAGCTCCGTCATTCTGACCGGACTTAATATTTACCCTAAAATCGTAAAATGGGGCGGCGCCGGGGCCCTGGTGCCCATCACCGGTTTCGCCAATTCTGTGGCTGCGCCTGCCATAGAATTCAAAAAGGAAGGCCAGGTCTTCGGCGTTGGCTGCAAGATATTCACTATCGCAGGACCTGTTATTCTGTACGGGATTTTTTCCAGCTGGGTATTGGGGATCCTCTATTGGATCGGCAAGACCATGGGATTCTGGTAAGGTGCCGGAGCAAAAAAGGCATGGACATATTTTCCCCCTGCCTGTCATAGGATGTACCACAAGGCATTGGAATGGCTGAGGGCTGTGCGGCGCATGCCGCCGGCCGAAGCAGGATGCAGCAAAGACAGGCAATATCCGCAGAATATTCACGGGAGGCGTTACGTCCATGTATACAGACAGCACCATTGAGGAAACAAGACAGGCAGTATCCGGGGATTTAATCAGAGGTCTTTCAGAAAAAGAGGCTCTGGCGCGCCTGCGCCGGGACGGAAAAAACGAGATGAAATCCTCGCGGAAAAAGACAGTCGTGGAGTCTTTTCTGGAGCAGCTGAATGACCCTTTGATTTATGTCCTGATCGGAGCCGCTGCTGTATCCGTCTTTTTAAAGGAAATAAGCGATGCCGTGATCATTGGCATTGTGGTCTTCGTCAATGCTGTTGTCGGCATGATTCAGGAGGGGAAGGCGCAAAAGGCGCTGGATTCCCTGAAAAAACTGACAAGCCCGCATGCCCTTGTGATCCGGGACGGTGAAAAGCAGGAGATTCCCGCCGCCTCTGTGGTGGTGGGGGATCTGGTGTGCCTGGAGGCAGGCTGCCAGGTGCCTGCGGATATGAGGCTGGTCAGGAGCAGTAATCTGAAGCTGGAGGAGTCTGCCCTCACAGGGGAATCCCTGCCCATTGAAAAGGATGCGGCTTTCCTGGTGGGGAAAAGAGGAAGGACTGCGATTCCGCTGGGGGATCGGCGGAATATGGCGTATATGTCCACGATCGTTACATATGGACGCGGCGAAGGGCTGGTGACTGCCACCGGCATGAATACGGAGATCGGTAAGATCGCACAAATGATTTCTGAGAGTAAGGAGGAAATGACGCCTTTGCAGAAGCGGCTTGGGGAGCTGGGAAAGGTGCTCAGCCTCCTGTCCCTTGGGCTTTGTGCGGTGCTGTTTCTGATTGCCGTGGTGCAGAACCGCAATATTATGGAGATGCTCATCACGGCGATTTCTCTGGCTGTGGCTGCTGTGCCGGAGGGGCTGCCCGCCGTGGTGACGATCTGCCTCGCTTTAAGCGTGACGAGGATGGTCAGGGTGAATACCATTGTCAGAAGGCTTCCCTCTGTGGAGACTCTCGGAGCGGTGAGCGTGGTCTGTTCTGACAAGACAGGAACGCTGACCCAGAATAGGATGACAGTGGAAAAGTGTTATCTGAACCTGCAGGAGTATGGGGTGAAGGAGCTGCCGGAAGGGCGGTTAGAAAAGCGGTCAGAAAAGCTGCCGGAAACGTTGTCGGAAAAACTGCAGAGGGACTTCCTATACGGGATAGTGCTGTGCAATGATGCTGTTTTAAGTGTTATAAACGGAAAGGAGCACAGCCGCATAGGGGATCCTACGGAGCTTGCGCTGTTGGACTTCGCGGGGAAGTTCGGTCTCTACAGGCAGGAGTTGGAGAAGGACTTTCCAAGATGCGGCGAGCTTTCCTTTGATTCCGGGCGGAAGATGATGACCACCTGTCACAGATATGTTGGGGGAAAGAACCTGGGGGAAGGATATCCAGGTCGCCAATATCCTGGTTTTCAGCATTCCGGTTTCCAACATCCCGGTTCCCAACATCCCGGGAGCCCTGAATACATAGCCTATACAAAGGGCGCACCGGAGCAGGTGCTGCGTCATTGTAACAGAATAAAGCTTCAGGGTCAGATAGTGGAGTTGAATTCCAGATACCGCAGGCAGATCCTTAAGGAAGTAGAAAGTATGTCCGGGGAGGCGCTGCGCACGTTGGCGGTGGCGGTGAATGATTCCCTAACCTCCATGAATCCGCGGGAAGAGGATCTGATCTTCCTGGGGCTGCTTGGCATGAAGGATCCGCCGAGACCGGAGGCGGCCGAAGCGGTGGAGACCTTTCGTCAGGCGGGGGTATCCACCGTGATGATTACGGGCGATCATGTGGACACCGCTTATGCAATAGCGAAGCAGCTTCAGATCGTTCAGGGTACGGACCAGTGCATGACAGGAGCGCAGATAGAACAGATGCAGAGGGAAGCCTTCCTGAAAAGACTGGATAAGGTGAGGGTTTTTGCCAGGGTTTCCCCGGCGCAGAAGGTGGAGATCGTGCGCGGCTTTCAGGAGAGGGGAGAGATTGTCGCCATGACGGGGGACGGGGTGAACGATGCGCCATCCCTGAAAGCCGCTGATATCGGCATTTCCATGGGTATGACCGGAACGGATGTGGCGAAGCAGGCGTCCGACATGATTCTTACGGATGATAATTTCGCCACCATTGAAAAGGCCATCGAGGAAGGCAGGGGTGTTTACGAAAACATCCGCAAATCCGTCATTTTTCTTCTTTCCTCTAATATGGGAGAGATCATGACCATGTTTGCGGCGGTGTTGTGCGGCATCGCTTCGCCCCTAAAATCCAGCCATATCCTATGGATCAATCTGATTACGGATTCCCTGCCCGCCCTGGCGCTGGGGGTGGACCATAACGATGGAAAAAGCCTGATGCGTCATGCCCCCCGCAGACCGGAGGAAAGCCTTTTTGCCAGAGGCGGGCTTGCCTGTACCTGTTTTTACGGTCTGCTTATCGCCCTGATCAGCCTGACGGCTTTTCTCATGCTTCCGTTGACAATTCTTCGGATGGAGGGAATCCTTCCGGACAGCTTCTTACAGATATTCCGGGCGGAGATCTTTTCCCGGGTTCTTTCTTCCCTGAAGGAGGTGCTGGGGAACAAGGAGGTGCTGGCCAGGGCTCAGACCTATGCTTTTACCGTGCTGGGGATGTCGCAGCTTTTCCATGCCGTGGGAATGAGAGATGTACACAGGTCGTTTTTCCGCATGAATCATCTGGAAAATAAGCTGATGATCGCGGCTTGTGCCATCGGTTTTGCCCTGCAGTTTGCCGTGACGGAGGTGCCTTTCCTGATCAATGCATTTGGAACCTCCCATCTGGATGGGGGAGAGTGGATGCTGTTAAGTATTCTGGCGGCGTTTCCGCTTCTTGCGCATGAAATACTGGTGCTGATGATATCTGCGGCATCAGGCAGGTTCAAAATCCGGCAAGGGAAGCTCTTGATTTCCAGAAAAAGAAGGCTTATGATGTAAGAAATGGGGAGAAGCTCTGCTATAAAAACAGGATGGGAAACGGACTAAGCCGATGGCAGGGTGAACCCGGAAACCGGCTAAGTCAGAGAACAGGAGAAGAAATGTATTACAAAAGTTATATTTTTGGCGATGCGGTTTGTGGGAAGGAAGTTGCCTGTGGGAAAGAGATCGTTTGTGGGAAAGAAATCGCTTGTGGGGAAGAAATCATTTGTGGGAAAGAAGATATCTCTGAGGGAAATGCTGTCCGGGTAAAAGCGGAGGACTATTTTGAACAGGAGAAAGGCTATGGGCTGATTCCGTTGGATCAGGCTGAGCGCAGGGCGGATCGTTTCACCGGGTCCGGCGGCTGGTATGCCGGGGAGACTTATAAAGAGATAAAAGAGGTTGCGCCCCAGGGGGATGCGCGTCCGGAAATGATCGATACGGTTTCCGGCGTCGCGATGGGCAAAAGAGAGTTTCCGCTCCGGTTCCGTGCAAGGGTTCCTGCGAAGGGAATCTATGAGGTGACTGTGACCCTGTGCGCAGGGGAGCGGGGATGTGAACGTGTCGATCTCATAACCAACCGCAGGAACCTGGTGCGCAGGGGGCTTTCCCTCCTTCCGGGAGAGAAAGCGAGGGTTAGCTTCTATGTTTCTGTGTGCGATTATATTCCCGTGATTGGGGAGCCCGCGCGTCTGGATGATTCTGTTTATGTGACGGTACTCGCTTCTCATTGTTCCGTCGAAGAAAAGAAGGTATCCCGCGATACGGAACCGATATCCCTTTGTAGCGTGACGGTCCGTGAGGCGAAGGCTCCGACTGTATTTTTGGCGGGGGATTCCCTGGTGACGGACTATGACGGGCAATACCCTGATAATCCGCTCATGAACTTTGGCAGCTGGGGGCAGAATCTGCTGGCTTTCCTGCCCGGGGCGGCGGTCTGCAATCAGGCGCATGCAGGAATGACTACCAACTGCTTCAGGGACGACGGACATTTTGAGCTCGTCATGCGCAACATCCGTCCTGGGGATGTGTTTATGATGCAGTTTGGGCATAATGACCAAAAGCGCAGGAATCTAAAGGCCTATGCGGGTTATGCGGCTAATCTGCGCTGGTATATCGGTAAGATCAGGGAAAAGGGCGCTTCCCCGGTGATCGTAACCTCTCTGAGCCGGATTCCCGGCGAGGATGAGGACGGCTATTTTGATCTGCTTGAGGAATACGCCCAGAGCTGTTTGAGGGTGGGGAAGGAGTGCCATGTGCCGGTTATCGACCTGCATGAATACAGCTTCCGCACGATGTGCCGGGCAGGAATACAGATCAGCAAGGACTATTTCATGGATGTGACCCATACCAATGATTACGGAGCCATGGCGGCGGCGAATTTCATTGCCCGCGAGATCAAAAGGCAGGGGATTGAACCGCTGGTATCCCTGATGGAAATGCCGCAGGACAATGAAAATAGGAAGGCGATAACAGGGGAAACCTTGGCCAGGGAGGCTGCCGATATCTTCGCCTGGCGCCCGGATCTTTCCTTACGTCCGCCTCATGCGGTGTCCAGCGCCCAGAAGGAGGAAAAGCCCGTCCTGCCCCATGACCTGCCTGCGCTTCCCTATGCGGACTGCCAGCATATCAGGCAGGAGCAGGAGATGAAGGAGGCTATGTGGAAGGGTCTGCTGGATCCCTGTATCCGCTATTATCATCCCTTTGACGAGATGCCGAGGGGGCAGTTCCTTTATCTGTTTTTCAAGGCGGTTCCGACTCCCAAGAAGCGCTCCTATCAGGGAAAATACTGTGATATCTACCGTTATGAATGGGATGCCTCCGCAGTGCAGGCGGCGGAAGATGCCGGCCTGATCGATGAGACCACCACGCCTTTTGAACGCTTCCGCCCGGACGATGCTCTGACGGGAGGGGAACTGGTGAGCTTTATGGTTCGAAGCCTTCATCCGCTTGGGGAACGAAATATTCCCATGTGGGAGTGCGAGCGTGAGGCTAGAGGCCTTGGACTTCTTTGGGAAGCTTATGGAAGGAACCGCCCGGTGAACCGTCTGGATTGCACCGTGGCCCTGGTGCATCTGATGAATCTGAAAAAATAAGCGGAAAGGTTTGTCAGGAGGAAGATTTTGCGAAGCCGAAGAAGCTAAGGCAAGGTCTCTGGCAGACCTTTTTTTGTTGACTTTTTGACCATACTGGCGGATAATGGGTTTAAAACTTGAGCGATACCGCAGACAGTGCGAAGTGCCACCCTGCCAGCCGGGCAAATTCGGCTTGGGCACGAAGGGAACTGTAAGTGCAATGTAAGGTAAGAAAGGAAACCCCATGGAAACAAAATTGCGATATCATCACCCGGCAGCCGACTGGCAGGAAGCGCTTCCCCTGGGCAACGGACGGATCGGCGCCATGGTATTCGGGGGAACGCAGGTGGAAAAGCTTTCCCTGAATGAGGACAGTCTTTGGAGCGGGTATCCGGACAGAAAAGCATATACCGGCGGAACCGCTTATCTGGATCAGGTGCGGACGCTGGCAAAAGAGGGGAAATACGCCCAGGCGACGCAGACTGCTAAGGAAGCGTTTCAGGGAACGGAGGATGTGCAGATGTACGTTCCCTTCGGGAACCTGTACCTGGAATTCATGGATCAGGGTTTCGTGAAGCCGGGATCTGTGAAGTCAGAACCTATGAAGCCGGAATCTAAGAGGCAGGAATCTATGAAGCCAGAATCCCTGGGTTCGGACGAGATGGACACAGATGTCATGGGTTCAGGGGCTGTGACATGTTATAGGCGTACCCTCGACCTGGAAACCGCTGCAGTGCATATTTCGTACAGGCAAAGAGACAGCCTGATTCAAAGGGATTGCTTTATCAGTGAACCGGATCAGGTTTTGGTGTACCGCATTTGTTCTGATGAGCCGATTTCCCTGAAAATCTATGCGGACGGAGGGTATCTGACGGAAAGCCGTTGTCAGGAGGGTATGCTGTTTACAAGGGGTCAGTGCCCGGGGAAAAATAATTTCGCGGTTTCCCATGGAGACGTTTCGCCTGTTTTTTCCGATCATCCTGAGGAAAAAGGCGCGTATTATGTCGGGATAGGAAGGATATGCCTGTCCGACGGAACCATGGAAGAAAGCGAAAACGGCAAAGGGGTAACCTGCCTGCGCACCACGGATATGACATTGTTTTTTGCCATTCGTTCCAGCTTTAACGGATACGATAAGCATCCGTTCCTGGAGGGAATCGATGCGGAAGCGGCTGCAAGGAAGGACCTGAAGGCAGCAGTGAAAGGATATGACGCTGTTTTTGCGGGGCATCTTGCGGAATATCAGAGGTATTTTTCCAGAATGGAGTTTTCCCTTGGAGGGAAGGTCGATGACGACAGGGACCTGAAGGAACGTCTGCTGCAGAACGCTGACGAGGAAAAAGCCTTTACGGAGCTTTTGTTCCACTATGGCAGGTACCTCCTGATCGCATCCTCCAGACCGGGCACGCAACCGGCAAATCTTCAGGGAATCTGGAATCAGGAAATGATTCCTCCATGGTTTAGCGATTATACCATTAATATCAATACGGAAATGAATTATTGGCTTGTTGGCCCCTGCAATCTTCATGAGATGATCCTTCCGCTGACGGAAATGTGCGAGGAGATGCTGGAGGATGGGAGAACGACCGCAGAGGAGTATTTCGGATGCGGCGGGAGCTGTGCGTTCCACAATGTGGATATCTGGCGCAAGACTTCTCCTGCAGTGGGAGACCCGTCCTGGAATTTCTGGCCCCTGGGGAGCGCATGGCTGTGCCGGAACCTGTTTGAGGAGTTTCTGTTTACCCAGGATATGGAGTACCTGAAGCGGATTTGGCCCATTTTGAGGGAAAATGTGCGTTTCTGCCTGAATCTGCTGACGCAGACTCCGGACGGACTTGCCCTTGTTCCGGCAACCTCTCCGGAAAATCAATTCCTGGACGGGGGAAAAGACGTGTCGGTGAGCCTTTATACGGAGAATGCCAACGCCATTATCCGAAATCTCCTGCGGGATTATGTGGAAAGCTGCAGCTGCCTGGGGATTGAGGACGAAGAATGCAGGAGGGCGCAGACCGCCCTGCCCCGGATCGTGCCGGTCAGGATAGGAGGCAAGAAGCAGATTCTGGAATGGAACGAGGAGTTTTCGGAAGTAGACGTGCACCACAGGCATATTTCCCATCTTTATGAGATGCATCCGGGGAGGGGGATAACGGAACAGACCCCGGAGTATTTTGAGGCTGTCCGTAAGAGCCTTGCGCTGCGGGGAGACGGCGGAACGGGCTGGAGCCTTGCCTGGAAGCTGTCCATGTGGGCGAGGCTGCAGGACGGCGCACACCTGGAAGGGCTGATCAGGCTGTTTTTACACCTGATGGGAACTCCGGGGGCGCACGGTAGCCAGGGAGGCATCTATGCGAATCTGCTCTGCGCCCATCCGCCTTTCCAGATTGACGGGAATTTCGGCTTTACCGCAGGAGTCGCTGAGATGCTGCTGCAGAGCCATACAGGAACGATCCATATTTTGCCCGCCCTGCCGCCTTCCTGGACAGAGGGAAGGATCGCGGGTCTGAAGGCCAGGGGAGGAATCCTGGTATCCATAGAATGGGAAGGGGAAGCGGTGAGAGCGGAGCTTTGTTCAGCGAAGGACCATCTGGTGAAGGTGAAGGTGAAGCGGGGCGCACAGCGGGAGGTTTTCCTGCCTGCCGGAAAGAAAGTCGTTATAAGCGACGCAGCTTAGATGAATACTGCAAAATATAATTGAAAAAAGGAGCGATAGAACAATGTTATACGAAAAATTTGATGTGAGAAACGATCTGTCCATGGATTATGCCGCATTATATTTGTATCTGCAGGATCATTCCGCAGATATCGCCATCGGACAAAGGCCGATGGTGATCGTCTGCCCGGGCGGAGGATATGCCTTTACCTCAGACCGGGAAGCGGAGGCGATAGCGCTGCAGTTCTTGGCACAGGGCTATCATGCGGCGGTGCTGCGTTATTCTGTAGCGCCTGCCCTGTACCCCGCGGCTCTTTTAGAAGTAGGAAAATCCGTCGCCCTGATCCGGGAGCACGCCGGGGAGTGGCATGTGCATCCCGACCAGATCGTGGTCTGCGGCTTCTCCGCAGGCGGACACCTGGCGGGAAGCTATTGCATGTTTTGGAGTGAAAAATGGGTCGCGGAAGCCCTTTCCCGCGAAACGGAGGAGCTGCGCCCCAACGCCATGATCCTGGGTTACCCCGTAATTACCTCCGGGGAATATGCCCACAGGGATTCCTTCAAATGCCTTTTGGGCGAAGCTTATGAGGAAAAGCAGGGTGCTCTTTCCCTGGAGAACTGCGTGAACGCAGATACCCCCAGGGCCTTTCTCTGGCATACCTATGAGGACGGCGCCGTCCCCGTGCAGAATTCCTTATTTCTGGCACAGGCTATGGCAAAACAGCATATTCCGGTAGAACTCCATATCTTTGAAAAAGGTGGTCACGGCCTTGCACTTGCCAACCGTCTTACCCAGGGACACGGCGGCTCCACGATAGAACCGGCTGCCGCGCAGTGGGTGGAGCTTGTCCATAAATGGATGGAGGGATGGATTTTTTAAAAAGAAGTATTCCCCTAACTGCAAAAAGGTGGTATGATATGGGAGAATTCGGATCATAAATATCAGATGTGAAGCATTGGAGGTCTTTGTTTTATGGAAAAAATCATTCTGACCGGCGACAGACCCACAGGACGGCTGCATGTAGGGCATTATGTGGGCTCCCTGAGAAGAAGGGTGGAACTGCAGAATTCCGGCGAATATAAGAAGATTTTTATCATGATTGCGGATGCGCAGGCCCTTACGGATAATTTTGACAATCCCGAGAAGGTGCGCGAGAATATCGTGGAGGTGGCTCTGGATTATATGTCCTGCGGACTGGATCCTGCGAAGAGCAATCTGTTCATACAGTCCCAGATCCCGGAGTTGTGCGAGATGACCACCTACTATATGAATTTGGTGACGGTTTCCAGGCTGCAGCGCAACCCTACGGTAAAGAATGAGATTCAGCTCCGCAATTTTGAGACCAGCATCCCGGTGGGCTTTTTCTCCTATCCCATCAGTCAGGCGTCCGACATCACCGCTTTTAAGGCGACGACGGTGCCTGTGGGGGATGACCAGCTGCCTATGATCGAGCAGACCAGGGAGATCGTGCATAAGTTTAACGCCATCTATGCCCCTGTCCTGGTGGAGCCGGAGGCGCTTCTGCCGGAAACGGAAGCCTGCAGGCGTCTTCCGGGAACGGACGGACAGGCCAAGATGAGCAAATCCCTGAATAACTGTATTTACCTTGCGGACAGCGCCGATGATGTGAAGAAGAAGATCATGGGCATGTATACGGACCCGCAGCATCTTCTGGTCAGCGATCCCGGACATTTGGAAGGCAATACGGTGTTCACCTATCTGGACGCTTTCTGCAATGACGGACATTTTGAGCGTTATCTTCCGGATTATGCCAACCTGGACGAGCTGAAGGCGCATTATCAGAGGGGCGGCCTGGGAGATGTGAAGGTGAAGAAGTTCCTGAATAATGTAATGCAGGAGACCCTGGAGCCTATCCGGAAAAGGCGTAAGGAGCTGGAGAAGGACATTCCCGGGGTCTACGAGGTGCTTAGGAAGGGCTGCGAGACAGCCAGGCAGGAAGCCGCGCAGACGCTTTCCGAGATGAAACGCGCGATGCGTATCAATTATTTTGAGGATGAAGAATTGATCCGCGCGCAGGCTGCAAAATACCAGGGATGATCCTGGAATCCTGCGATTTTGGGAAGCGTTATCTGCAAGTGCCGGAGAAAACGGGAGCCGGGATTTTTCAATACGGCTGTCGGCAGAGGCTGAAAGAAGCGGTTGTCTGCGTAAGCCGGAAGAAAGAAGGTGTAAGATATGTTGGACCGGAACGAGAATAAAAAAATCAGCGGGCTGGAAAGCGAATACAATACCAAAGGAATGATCATCGGCGGCGTTGTGTTGGTAGTGATTATCTTTATTCTTTGTCTGTTAATCTGGAATCTGTATCACAAAGAGGAAGGTACGGTTTCGGGAAATAACTCCTCGGTCAATCAGCCCTCAGAGGGCGGATCCGATACGTTGGGGAACGGTCATGGGGAGAATGACGGCACGGTTCCTTCCGATGAGACGGCAGGATCCGGGGCATCAACGACCCAGGCGACAGATTCTTCGGAAGGTCAGGATGGTCAGGACGGGCAGCAGGAAGCCTCGTCCGGCGCTCCGGAAGGTGAGGATCAGGGCGACAGCCAAGGAGGACAGGCTGGAAACCAGGGCGGCAGCCAGGAAGGTCAAGGTGACAACCAGGGAAGCGGCACGGTTCCCGATACTCCTTCTATGGCCTTTGCCGATGTAGACGAGACCGTAACGGCCAAGGAAACGACGAATCTGAGGAGCGCTCCCGGTACGACGGGTAACGATACCGTGGTGACCAAGCTCCGTAACGGCGAGACTGCAAAGAGGACCGGGATCAATGAAGAAACAGGCTGGTCCAGGCTGGAATATAATGGTCAGACGCTTTATGCGGTGAGCCGTCTCCTTACAACGGATCTGTCAGAGAGGGAAGAGGATAAGAAGCCCAGCGATACGGTGACCACTGCCAGCGGGCGGAAGATTACCTTTACCCCCTGCGACGATACGGTAACCCCTAAGATTGAGTGCAATCTGCGCAGCGAGCCCAGCACTGACCAAAGCGATCAGACGGTTCGTTATCTGCTCAAAAATGGCGAGAAAATACACCGTACCGGATATGATGAAGCCAGCGGCTGGTCCAGGGTGGAATACAACGGGGAAACCCTCTATCTTGTCAGCAGTCTGGTCAATGTTGTGGAGGAGCCTGCGGAATCCTCAGGACAGCAATAGGGGACGGCGGATTTTTTTGAGACAGGGGAACCGGCAAAAACAGGCATCATAAAATGAATACAAAATGCTCATCTGGAAATGCTACTTCTTAAAAACCGGCTTCGGATTGATCCCGCAGACGCCTGCGCCTTCGGACTGGAAGGAATCTATCTGGCGGAAAGCCGATCATTCCTGAAGCATGGTCAGAAAGGAGCAGCTATGAAGCAGATGATTGGAAGAGCCAGCATTAGGCTGGAAAAAGATGTTTATATCAGGAGCAGTGCAAGCATTGTGGGCAAAAAGGAAGGGGAGGGTCCCTTCGGTTCCCTTTTCGATATGGTGGGAGAGGACGATCTTTTTGGCTGCAATACCTGGGAAGAAGCGGAGAGCACCCTGCAGAAGGATGCGGTGAGTCTGGCGCTGGGGAAGGCAGGCCTTAAACCGGAGGAGATATCCTTTCTTTTTGCAGGCGATCTTCTTGGACAGTCCATCGCAACCTCCTTTGGAATATCTTCTTTTGGAATTCCTATGTTTGGCGTGTATGGGGCCTGTTCTACCTGTGGGGAGACCCTGGCCCTGGGAACGATGGCGATATCGGGAGAACACGCCGAGAGGGTAGTGTGCGTGACCTCCAGCCATTTTGCAAGCGCAGAAAAGGAATTCCGTTTTCCGCTTGAGTACGGAAATCAGCGCCCCCTTTCCGCCCATTGGACAGTGACGGGAAGCGGGGCTTTTGTGCTGGATAAAGAGCGCGCGGAAGACGCAAGGGCGAAGATCAGCGGGATCACCGTGGGAAAGATTGTGGATTATGGTCTTAAGGATTCGATGAATATGGGCGCCTGTATGGCTCCGGCCGCCGCTTCTACGATACAGCAGCATTTTCAGGATTTTGGAACCGGACCGGAGGAATATGATAAGATCATTACAGGCGACCTGGGCCGTGTGGGTCAGACCGTACTGATCGACCTGTTGAAGGAGCGCGGATACGATATCGGATCCCGTCATATGGACTGCGGCATTGAGATTTATGACCCCAATACGCAGGATCCCCATGCCGGAGGCAGCGGCTGCGGCTGCAGCGCCGTCACTCTCTCCGCCTATATTTTAAGGCGGCTGGAAGAGAAAAACTGGAAAAGGGTTCTTTTTCTCCCTACGGGCGCCCTTTTGAGCAAGACCAGCTTTAATGAGGGAAAGAGCGTTCCGGGGATTGCCCATGCCCTTGTCATAGAAGGGCTTTGACGGAATAAAAGGAGAAAAACCGTAAGATAAAATTAAGAATCCATGAACTTACTTGCAATCTTCTTCCAGTACTGGTAAAATGTCCACAGAGGGCTGGGCTAAAGGGCTTTTAACGCCCGGTCAGAAAGGAAGGGATCCGTAAACCCATGCGCTATCTTGAATTTAAAATGGAGCGTCCCGGTCTGCTTAAGAAAGGGCAGCGTATTACTGTTACAGAAGGCGTTTTGCCCAGCAACTATTACTATACCATAGACCCGTCGCTGGCAATGTCCGCAAATATTCCTTTCCGTAACCGATTGAAATCACGGGAAGGAACTGTCACGGATATCGTGGAAAATCCAAGAGGCTTCTATGTCACCGCAGCGTTTGAGGAAGAGGATTTATAATTTTTTATCAGTCGGAAGGAGATTATATTATGGTGAAGAAAATTTCAACGGACAAGGCTCCTGCAGCCATTGGGCCTTATTCCCAGGGAATCATTGTTGATAAGCTGCTGTTTGCTTCGGGGCAGATTGCCATAAATCCTGCAACAGGGGCTATCGAAGGAACGGATATCGTGACCCAGACCGAGCAGGTGATGAAGAATATAGGCGCCCTGCTCGCCGAGGCAGGCTGCGGCTATGAAAATGTGGTGAAAACTACCTGTTTTCTGGCGGATATGGGGGATTTCGCAACATTTAATGAAATTTATGGGAGATATTTTACGCAGAAGCCCGCAAGAAGCTGCGTTGCCGTGAAGACCCTGCCGAAGAATGTGCTGTGTGAGGTGGAAGTCACCGCATATCTGGGATAATTCCTATTGTGAAGGTTCAGCTTCCTTGTTGTAGTCTGGATGGATGTATATTTTTCTTTGAAGTGCAGAAACTATCATCAAATCATCCCATAAGCGGAGGGCGGATAGCTCCTGCCCTGGGTTGAACAGAGAACGTTGAATGGAATTCAAAGAGAAAGTAACAGCCACAGATTATGAAAGGAAAGCCGTATGATGGATTATGTAAATGCATTTTGGGTCGGGGGACTGATCTGCGCCCTTGTACAGATTCTGATGGAGAAGACAAAGATGATGCCCGGAAGGATCATGGTTCTTCTGGTAGTGCTGGGCGCCTGTATCAGCGCGGTTGGATGGTATGAACCCTTTCAGGAGTATGCCGGGGCAGGTGCCAGCGTTCCACTGCTGGGATTTGGCAATGTCCTGATGAAGGGGGTCAAGGAGGCAGTGGATGAAAAGGGTCTTCTTGGACTTTTCGCAGGGGGCTTTAAGGCCGGTGCCGTGGGCAGCGCCTCAGCATTGATCTTTGGGTATCTTGCCAGCCTGGTCTTTAATCCTAAGATGAAAACCTGAACGGATAAAATTACAGTATGGATACAAATCTGATGCAATCCGGGGATTAAATAAAGGAACGGCACGAAAATGCATGTCGGATGAAGATAAGGCATAATTTGAAATACGGAAGATAAGGTGAAGAATTGCTATGATTTTATTTGGAATATTATATGAATTTCTCATTTATCTGGAGATCATTTATCATGTGGGTTGCTTTGGCTTTACAGGAGGCAACCCTGTGTTCATGTTGGCGCTCCTTTTGATTGTCGCTTCCCTGGAGGCCCTTCTGATCGGCAAAATAAAGGAGAAATGGAAAAAGCGGATCTTCTGGGTCATTGTCGGCATCGAATATCTGCTGTATGCGGCACAGTTCGTATATATGAGCATTTTCAAGCAGCCTCTGCAGATTGAAATGGCTGTCAAGGGAGGCGGCGATGCCCTGACCAATTATTGGCGCGAGGCCCTGACAGGCATTATGGAGGCGATGCCTTTCCTGGTACTCATGGCGGCTCCTCTTATCGTCATAGCGGTGCTTCTGTACCGGAAGCGATTGCATTTCCCGGATTACCATAACCTGCAGGTGCTGCGCATGACCGTGGCTGCCGGAATGGGGCTCATTGCGTCTGTAGTGTTTCTGATGATTGGCAAATACATAGGCGCTGGTTATTATGAGGAATACACGGAGTTTTTTGATCCCCTGACCGTGACGCGGGAATTGGGGGTCGTATCCCTGGTGCAGCGGGATGCGGCGATGAACCTTGAAAGCCTTGCCGGAAGCATTTGGGACCAACTGACGAGAAGCGATTCCAAGGGAACCGGAAAGACTGGGGATCTGGCGGCTGAAAACCAGCCGGGTCAGGCAGGCGTCCTCAGTCCCTCTACGGAACCGTCGGATTTAACCGGGGAAGAAGTACCTGATGAAACTCAGGCTACGGAACCATCAGGCGGGGAAGAGACGGAGCCTGCGGAGACGCAGGAGACCCAGGAGCCGGAAGAGAAGCCCCTGGATACTTCTCCCCACGAGTTCCCCATTGACTGGGAAAAGCTGGCGGCGGAAGCGGATAATAAGGAGGAAAAGTGGCTGGCGGAATATATGCCGTCGCAGACTCCAACCAAAAAGAATGAATATACAGGTTTGTTTGAGGGGTATAATCTTATCTTCCTGACGGCGGAAGGTTTCAGCCCCTATGCGGTCCGGGAGGATATCACCCCCACGCTGTACCATCTGACGCATTCGGGGTTTGTGTTTACCAACTATTATGTGCCTTTGTGGTCCACCAGCACCAGCGACGGGGAGTATGTGAACCTGACAGGTCTGGTTCCCGACGGACAGCACAGTATGCGGAAAAGCGGCGCCAATGATATGGCGTTTTCACTCCCGAGGTTTTTCGCGCGCAGGGGAGTGGGGAGTATGGCTTATCATGATAATACCATGGATTACTACAGCAGGAATATAAGCCATAACAATCTTGGATATATTTTTAAGGCGTCCAAGCTGGGCAAGCTGAGCCGGGAGGAATGGGGCCAATATCTTTTCCCGTTGGAACACAGTACCTGGCCGAGCTCTGATCTTGAGATGATGCAGAGCACCATGCCGGAATGGGTGACCCAGGAAAGCTTTAATATCTATTACATGACGGTTTCCGGCCACATGAATTATAGCTTTACCGGGAACTATATGTCTTCCAAGAACCGGGATGCGGTCGCCGGGCTGGATATGTCGGAAAATGCCAGGGCGTATATCGCCTGTCATGTCGAGGTGGATAAGGCGCTGGAATACCTGCTCGAACAGCTAAAGGCGGCTGGGCAGCTTGAAAAGACTGTCATCTGCATGAGCGCGGACCATTATCCCTATGCCATGGAGCAGTCCCAGCTGGATGAGCTGGCAGGGAAAAGAATCGCGGAGAATCTGGATATTTACCGCAATAATCTGATATTATGGCATGTGGGCATGGAGGATGAGCCAATCATTGTCGATAAGGTCTGCGGAGCGATGGATCTGCTGCCTACCCTGTTGAACCTCTTCGGCTTTGAATATGATTCCCGCCTGTTTGCAGGAAAGGATATTTTTTCCGATGAGGAAGGAATGGTGATCTTCAAGGACCGGAGCTTTATTACCGATAACGTCATTTATGACCGCACCAATAAAAAGACGGTTTGGAGGATGGACCTGGAGGAAGCCGGAATCATTACCAATGATATCGCGGGGTATGTGGACGAACGCGGGGTCGCCGGGATTTATGCGGATTATGAAGCGGCGCACGGCGTGACTGCAGACGGAAGCATTTTAAGGATTCCCAGCAATAAAAAGCAGCTGGATACGGAGGAAGCCCGTGACCAGTATTTAGAAGAAAGTCAGCAGGATATGAAGAACAGATGGCAGTTCAGTGCAGACATCCTGCGTAACGATTATTATCATGCCATCATGGGCGCGCTTCCGGAGGAATACCAGAACAGCGGCTATAATCCTGCCATAGACTGGATACCGGCAGAGCTTCCTCCCGCCGATGAAGGCGCCGGGGCTTCCCAGGAAGGCGGTATGGAGGATTCTCCGGTCAGCCCATAGTCAGTAGGGCGCCCGGACGAACCCTGAGAATCTATAAAATTTCAGTGGCTATGCCTTTTTGTGTAAGATAAGCGGATAATGTCCTGTCCCATATCTGATCAGGTTCTTTTGAGAGAAGAAAGGTCCTGGCGGCGGTTCCGGTGGTCAGGACTGCTTTGGCGCCGTCGTATCTGATCGTGAGCACCAGGGCGCTTATCTGTGACGGGTCGATATCGCTGCTTTCCCGTTTCAGCAGCTTTTCCGCCAGCTCAGGCTTTAAATGTAATACGAATTTAAAAGAAAGGGGTGTGCGCCTGCCTTTCATGAGGTGAAAGCACAGCCCTTTCAGATTACTCCAGGGCGTAAAGGCATAGTCCGGCGCCTGACCGGACTGGATATCCTCCTCCGAGTAAAATTCCCTATTCAGATGACCGTCGATTGTCACAGTATTTGCGGCGACAATGCTTGCTTCCTCCAATAAAAAAATATCAAAGGCGTCTCCCGCCAGAAGCTGGCCCATAAATTGTTTCATGGATGAAATCCGTAATGCGATCATAGTTTGGGTTCCTGTTCTTTCTTTGTTAAATGAATTCGGAAAATAAACATTCGGTGAAGGTGACCATCCTGCAGCTATTGTAACAGCTGCTGCGAAGAAAAGCAACGGAATTTTCCTCCCTTGACAGGAGGATTCCCCTGGAATAATATAGATATGTGATCGGGAAACACCCACCCGGATATAAACTGTTTTGAATTATTTAATACATCGAATTGTTTAGTACATTCGGATTATTTAATACATGGATATAGGAAGGAAAGAAGAGCATGGATATCAGAAGGGCCAGGGCAAAGGATCTGGAAGGAATCAATCATCTGCTTCGGCAGGTGCTGATGGTACACCATTTCGGCAGGCCGGATCTGTTCAAGCCGGATGTGAAGAAGTATACGGACGAACAGCTGCTGGAAATGTTTCAGGACAACAGCAGGCCGATTTTTGTGGGAACGGATGAAGAAGGGCGTATCCTGGGATATGCATTCTGCGTGATACAGCAACATCCCGACGACAATGTCCTGACGGATATAAAGACCTTGTATATCGATGACCTTTGTGTTGACGAGCAGCTTCGCAGGCAGCATATCGGCAGGCAGATTTACGAGTATGTGCTGGATTATGCCAGAAGCTGCGGATGCTATAATGTCACCCTCAACGCCTGGAACTGTAACCCGCCCGCCATGGCCTTTTATGAAAGGCTGGGCATGAAGCCCTATAAAGTAGGAATGGAGACTATTTTATAGACCCAGATTCCGATGATAATCTGAAGAATGAGGATGAGGGGCATTCCCCAGACAAAGTACCAGTGCTTTGTTTTATGGTGGAAAACGCGCATCCCCAGGATAGAACCGATGCTTCCTCCGATCAGGGCATATAAAAAAAGAGTGGTCTCCGGGATGCGCCATGCACCCCGGACGGCCCTTTTTTTATCGATGCCCATGATGGAAAAGCCCAGGATATTAACAGCCCCCAGGTAGAGGAAGGGCAGTGCCTTGAGTAATTCCATGTCAACTTCTCCTAATTTTGTACTGTGGTCATTTCCCTGTCCGGGAGCGTTGAACCTCCCTGACCTGGCGGCGGAGATCAGGAACAGGTCATGCTTCCTGTTCTTTTGCCGCCTCCTGCATCTTCATGGCGCGTACCTTGCAGGAGAGTCCGAAGAGGTTGATGAAGCCCTCCGCGTCGTGGTGGTCGTACAGGTCGCCCGTTGTGAAGGAAGCGATCTTCTCATTGTACAGGGAATAGGGGGAGGTAGTTCCTGCCTTGATGATATTGCCCTTGTAGAGCTTGAACCTCACCTCACCGGTTACATATTCCTGTGTCTTTTCAATGAATGCCTGTTCTGCCTCGCGCAGCGGGGTGAACCATTTGCCCTCATAAACAAGGCTCGCGAAGCGGCTGCCCATTTCCTTTTTCAGGGCGTAGGTATCGCGGTCCAGGATCAGCTCCTCCAGCTGTTGGTGCGCCTCCATGAGAATGGTTCCTCCGGGGGTCTCATAGACGCCGCGGGACTTCATGCCCACCACGCGGTTCTCCACAATGTCAATGATCCCGATGCCGTGCTTGCCGCCCAGCTCGTTTAATTTATGGATGATGTCGGATACCTTCATCTTTTCCCCGTTGATGGAAACGGGGATACCCTTTTCAAAGGTCATGGTCACATATTCGCTTTCGTCGGGAGCCTTCTGCGGGGGCGTGGATAATACCAGAAGATGCTCGTAGTTGGGCTCGTTGGCCGGATCCTCCAGTTCCAGGCCCTCATGGCTGATATGCCAGATATTGCGGTCGCGGCTGTAGGAAGAATCCGCGGAGAAAGGCAGATGAATGCCGTGCGCCTTGCAGTATGCAATCTCCGATTCACGGGAATCCATGGTCCACTTATCGTTTCTCCAGGCGGCGATAATCCTGATATCGGGGGCCAGGGCCTTGATGCCCAGCTCAAAACGGATCTGGTCGTTGCCCTTGCCGGTTGCGCCATGGCAGATGGCGACAGCCCCTTCCTTCCGCGCGATTTCCACCAGCTTCTTCGCGATCAGGGGTCTTGCCATGGAAGTTCCCAGCAGATATTTGTTCTCATAGACGGCGCCCGCCTGTACGCAGGGCACAATATACTCATCGCAGAATTCGTCGATCACGTTTAAAACATAAAGCTTCTCGGCGCCGCAGAACTTTGCGCGCTCCTCCAGGCCGTCCAGCTCTTCTGCCTGACCGCAGTCAACGCAGACGCAGATCACTTCATAATCAAAATTTTCCTTCAGCCAGGGAATGATGGCGGTGGTGTCCAGACCGCCGGAATATGCCAGTACAACCTTTTCCTTCATATGTAATGCCTCCGTTTGTCTTTTTTTCATATATTTCAGATTTCCCCAAAGCCCGGCGGGCTTTGGTCTTTAAACACTATACAACAAAAGGGGAGGGAATGCAAGCCGTAATATTTTACCGTCCTGTCCCATTTTGCCGTTTTTGTTTAAGATTTGTTTATATTTGTTGTGAATCCCCTTTTTTTATGTTAAAATAGGATTGTTACAGAAAATGGTCATTGTTTTATGATACGGGAGGCTGGTTATGAGAAATAAGCTGTATTTGTTTTTGTTTCCCCTGTACCTGCTGGTGCTGGGATTTATTCTGTATATTAACGGCGCCTTTACGGGCGATGTTACGTCCTTAAGCAATTTGTTGATCAATGTGGGTTTCCTGGTGATCATCGGCATTCTCTTTATTATTTCCGCAGTCAATTTCGTGCGCCTGAACTGCTGCAGCGACGCGCTGGTGGCCGCAACGGAGAAGATATGGGAGGAACGCAAGACCAATGAAGGCCCTCTCTGGAAGCTTTATCAGAGGCGGGAAGGGGTCTTCCAGAATGAGGATCTGGATGAAGCCTTCTTGAAATATCAGAAAAGGATGGAGAACTTCCGCACAAAACGGGGACTGTCCCAGACCTGCGATCTGGAGGAATATATCAATGAGGACCTGCTGGACAGAGTGGTGTCTTCTCATTATAATTCGGCTGTTTCAGGAACGCTGACCGGTCTGGGCATCCTGGGCACCTTCCTGGGATTATCCATGGGCTTAAGCTCTTTCCGGGGAAATGATATTTATACGATCTCGGATAATGTCGGTCCTTTGCTGGAGGGTATGAAGGTGGCGTTCCACACCTCGGTGTACGGTATTTTCTTCTCCCTCATCTTTAATTTTATCTATCGCGGCATCATGGCGGACGCATATGGAAAGCTAAGGGATTTCCTGGATACCTACAGGGAACAGGTGGCGCCTGTTGTGGAAAACGCCGACGAGAATACGAAGGCAATGCTTATCTATCAGGCTAATATGGCGAATTCCATGAAGCAGATTCAGGAGCTGCTTCGGGGGAACGCGGCAGAGCAGTCTTATGCCCTGGAACGGATCGTGAATCAATTCCTGTCCCAGATGGCTCAGACGATGGGCGCGGATTTTGAAAAGCTTGGCCGTTCCATCAATTATGCCTGTAAGACCCAGGAAAGAAGTTTGCAGAGCTATCAGGGGATGGAGGAAGTCACAAGGCAGCTTCAGGAGGCCAATCAGAATATCTTAAAGAGTATGGAGCATTTTCTGGCGAGACAGGAGGATTTGGCCAAAAAGCTTGAGGAACAGTCCGGGCGTGTGGATGAGATCAGCAGATTTTTGAATGATGAGGTCGCCAACCAGTTGTATACTTTTAATCAAATGAGGGATATTTATGAGAAATAATCAAAAGAGAAGAGCTGCCTTTGAGGAACCCAGCTATTGGCAATCCTTTTCGGATATGATGTCCGCGCTTACCCTGATCTTTATTTTGATCATTGCCATCACCCTGGCAATCTACAGGCAGAAGACGACGGATTTAGAGCGCACGCAGGTGGAACTGAATGCCGCCCAGCAGGATCTGGAGCAGGCGAAGGAGAATCTGGAGCAGTCACGGCTGGAGATTGAGGCCTCAAACAAGGAGCTGGAGCAATCCCTGGCAGAGCTGCAGGCGGCATACCAACAGGCCGCGATGACACAGGAGGAATTGAATACGGCTTATCAGCAGATCGCAGATGCGCAGGCTAATCTGGAAAATGCCCAGAAGGAACTGGCGGATACAAAAAGCGAGCTGCAGGATATCGTTGGTATCCGCACCGATATTATCGGTGAGCTCCAGGAACGCTTTAATAACTCTACGATGAAGGTGGACCCGCAGACCGGTTCCATTACCTTTTCCGCCGATGTGCTGTTTTCTTTTAACAGCTATGATATCTCCAGGCAGACCCAGGAGATATTGAAGGAAGTGATCCCAATGTACCTGGAGGTGCTGCTCCAGGATAATTACGTTCCCTACATAGCGGAGATCATCATTGAAGGTCATACCGATACCGTTTCGGATTACCAGACTAATATGGTGCTTTCCTTCAACCGGGCGAATTCAGTCGCAAAGTTTTGTATGAATCCTGCCAATGGGTTATCGGAGGAAAAAATAGAGCTGCTGAGGTGCCTGCTTACAGTAAACGGCCGTTCCTTCAGCAATCCCGTTTATGATGAGGAAACAGGGGAGGTTGATCCGGAGGCGTCCAGACGCGTGGAGATCAAGTTCCGGCTGAAGGAAGACGAGATGATCGAACGAATTGCCGAGGTCCTGGGGCAGGAGCCGCAGACAGAGTAATCTTGAAAAAACTGTAAAGAGAGAACGGAGGAAAACATGGTTAAGGTTGGAATTATCGGCGCTACGGGTTATGCCGGGGGAGAACTGGTGCGGTTGTTGAAAAACCATAAGTACGCCCAGATCGTCTGGTATGGTTCCAGAAGCTACATAGATAAAAAATATCACCAGGTTTATCAGAACATGTTCCGGATCGTGGAGGATGTATGCAGGGACGATAACCTGGAAGAGATGGCGGATCAGGTGGACGTGATCTTTACGGCAACCCCCCAGGGCTTTCTGGCGGGACTTTTAAAGGAGGAGCTTCTCTCTAAGGTAAAAATAGTGGATCTGTCAGCTGATTACCGCATCAAGGATGTTTCGGTCTATGAGAAGTGGTACGGGATCGAGCATAAATCCCCGCAGTTTATTCCGGAAGCGGTCTACGGGCTGTGCGAGATCAACCGGGACAAGGTAACCCCTGCAACCCGTCTGATCGCCAATCCCGGCTGCTACACCACCTGCTCCATTCTGACTGCCTATCCGCTTGTAAAGGAGGGCGTGATAGATGTGGATACTCTGATCATTGACGCCAAATCCGGCACTTCGGGAGCGGGGAGGGGCGCCAAGGTGCAGAATCTTTTCTGTGAGGTGAATGAAAATATGAAGGCCTACGGCGTGGCAAGCCACAGGCACACGCCGGAGATCGAAGAACAGCTCGGATATGCGGCGGGACGCGGGGTAACGTTAAGCTTTACTCCCCATCTTGTACCCATGAATCGGGGCATCCTTGTGACGGAATACGCTTCCCTGCGCAGAAATCCGGATGGAAGCCTTCCTTCCTATGAGGAGATCAGGGCGGTCTACGATCGGTACTATGGAAAGGAGCATTTTGTCCGTGTGCTGGATAAAGATGTCTGTCCGGAGACCAAATGGGTGGAAGGAAGCAACTACGTGGATATCGGTTTTGTGGTCGACGAGCGCACAGGGCGTATTATCATGATGGGTGCCCTGGACAATCTTGTGAAGGGCGCCGCAGGCCAGGCTGTTCAGAATATGAATCTTCTCTTTGGCCTGGAAGAAAGCGAAGGGCTGGATCTCATTCCCTGCTTCCCGTAGAAGCCTGCAGGAAGGGGATATGCCTGTCCAACGTATGAAGGGGATGCGCCGGAAACGGGATAAAATGAATAAAATTTCTATATATTCATTATTTAATGCATATATTCATGGGAATAAAGAAAATCTTGTGAATATTTAAAAAAATACTGGACTTTTATGCAAAAGCGAGTATAATGTCGACAGGAAGGACGCCTGTCGACTTTTGAATGAATGTGCGCCGGGCGGCATGCAAATGTTATTTATTCCATGAAAAACGGAAAGAGAGTCCTGCTTATGACGCATTTACCCTACACGGTTCGTCCTATGACAATTGAAGATTATCCGGGCTTATACGCCCTTTGGATGACGATCAGGGGCTTCGGCATCCGGAGCATTGATGATTCCAGAGAAGGAGTGGGACGGTTTCTTTCCCGCAACCCGTCTACCAGTGTTGTTGCCGTTTCCGGGGAAGGGGAGATCGTCGGGGGCATCCTCTGCGGACATGACGGCAGACGCGGATGCCTTTATCATGTGTGCGTCCGGGAGGATTACCGCAGAATGGGTATTGGAAAGGCCATGGTGGTATACTGCATGAATGCCCTGAAGGCGGAGAAGATCAACAAGGTGAGCCTGATCGCTTTTACCGTCAATGATGTGGGCAACGCCTTTTGGAACCGCATCGGCTGGACCAGGAGAGAGGACCTGAATTATTACGATTTTACACTGAACGAGGCCAATATCACCGCATTTAATAAGTGATGCCTGTTATGGCTTGTTATGAATGGAGGAAAAGCAATGAAGTATATCCGGGGCGGTATTACCGCAGCGAAGGGATTTGAGGCAGCCGCCTGTGCCGCCGGCATCAAATATCAGAACAGAGACGACATGGCGCTCATTTACAGCACCGAGCCCTGTAAGGCGGCAGGAACCTTTACCACGAATGTGGTGAAGGCGGCGCCCGTGCAGTGGGACAGACAGATTGTGGAGCATTCTCCTTATGCCCAGGCTGTGGTGATTAATTCCGGCATTGCAAACGCATGTACCGGCAGGCCGGGCATGGATTGCTGCCGGGCGGAGGCAGAGGCGGCTTCACAGGCGCTTTCCATTCCGGCTTCTTCTGTCCTTGTCGCTTCTACGGGCGTGATCGGCATGCAGATGCCTGTGGAGAAAGCCGAGGCAGGGATACGGCAGATGGCGCAGACGAAGAGCCCGTCTGAAGAAGCCGCCCTTGCGGCGGCAAAGGCGATCATGACCACAGATACCGTTTATAAGCAGGTCGCGGCGGAGGTTACGATCGGCGGCAGGACAGTTACGATCGGCGGCATGTGCAAGGGTTCCGGAATGATTCACCCCAATATGTGTACCATGCTTGGCTTTGTGACGACAGATGTGAATATTTCAAAGGAGATGCTGCAGAAGGCGGTGAGCGCCAGTGTGGACGATACCTTTAATATGATTTCCGTGGACGGGGATACCTCCACCAATGATACCCTGTTGGTGCTGGCAAACGGTTTGGCAGGCAATGAGGAGATCCGGCAGGAGGATGACGACTATCGGCTTTTCTGCCAGGCGCTCGTTGAGATCAATACCTATCTTGCTAGGAAAATGGCTGGAGACGGGGAGGGCGCTACCGCCCTCATAGAGACGAAGGTGATCCATGCTGCTTCCGTGAAGGATGCGAAGATCCTGGCGAAGTCGGTGATCTGTTCCTCCCTGACCAAGGCGGCGGTGTTCGGGCACGATGCCAACTTCGGAAGGATTCTGTGCGCGCTGGGGTATTCCGGGGCGGACTTCGACCCGGAGAATGTGGACCTGTATTTCCAGAGCGTCAGCGGGCAGATCCATATTTACGGCAACGGCGTTGCCTGTGATTACAGCGAAGAGGAAGCCACAAGGATTCTCTCCGATCCGGAGGTCACGATCCTGGTGGATATGCATATGGGGGATGCGCAGGCGACTGCCTGGGGCTGTGACTTAAGCTATGATTATGTGAAGATTAACGCGGATTACCGCAGCTGACCGGAGGTGAAGGTCTTTTCGTAAGACGGACGAAAAGGAGAAAATATGGAACAAGATATGCAGCAGGTGTTGCGCAAGGCGGAGGTCCTGATAGAAGCGCTCCCTTATATTCAGAAATTTAACCGTAAGATCATCGTGGTAAAATACGGCGGGAGCGCAATGAGCGATGAAGAATTGCAGAAGAATGTGATCAAGGATGTGACCCTTTTAAAGCTGGTGGGCTTTAAACCCATCATCGTCCATGGCGGCGGCAAGGAGATCAGCAGATGGGTAGGCAAGGTGGGCAAGGAATCCCGCTTTGTGAACGGACTTCGCGTGACGGACGAGGAAACCGTGGAGATCGCGGAGATGGTTTTGGGCAAGGTGAATAAGGATCTTGTGACCATGGTGCAGGAGCTGGGCGTGAAAGCGGTAGGCATCAGCGGCAAGGACGGCGGCTTGCTTGAAGTGGAGAAAAAGTACTCCGACGGGCAGGATATCGGCTTTGTAGGGGAGATTACCCATGTCAATCCCAAGGTGCTTTACGATCTTTTGGAAAAGGACTTCCTTCCGATTGTGGCGCCCATCGGTCTCGATAAGGATTTCCAGACCTATAATATCAATGCGGATGACGCGGCCTGCGCCATAGCGAGGGCGGTCCATGCGGAAAAGCTGGCATTTCTGACGGATGTGGAAGGCCTGTACCGTGATTTTAACGACAAGTCCTCCTTCGTTTCCCGGCTCACTGCCACGCAGGCGGAAGGGCTTATTAACGGGGGCTTGATCGGCGGCGGAATGCTGCCCAAGCTGAATAACTGCACGGCGGCTGTGAAAAACGGGGTCAACAGGGTGCATATTCTGGACGGAAGGATTCCCCACTGTCTCCTTCTGGAGATTTTCACCAACAAAGGAATCGGCACAGCCATCATTGCGGATGAGGACAGTATGGAATTTGCAGCGCAGAAATGAGGGAAAATATGACGATGTGTGAGAATTCTACAAAAGCCCCGATGGATATGAAAGCATATATTGACCAGGCGGAGCAGGATCTGCTCCATACCTATAACCGTTATCAGATTGTCTTAGACCGGGGCGACGGCGTCAATCTTTATGATATCAACGGGAAAAGATATCTGGATTTCTGCGCGGGAATAGCTGTATTCGCATTGGGATACCATAATGAGGAATACAATAACGCCCTAAAGAATCAGATTGATAAGCTGATTCATACGTCTAATTATTATTATAATGTTCCCGCGGTGGAGGCCGCCCGCAAGCTGAAAAAGGTATCCGGCATGGACAGGGTGTTCTTCACCAATTCCGGCGCGGAAGCGATAGAGGGCGCCATAAAGGCGGCCAGAAAATATGCTTATCTGAAGGATGGACATACGGACCATGAGATCATAGCCATGGAGCATTCCTTCCACGGAAGGACCATGGGCGCCCTGGCGGTAACGGGCAATGCCCATTACAGGGAGCCCTTTGAACCCCTGATCGGGAATATCCGTTTCGCGCGTCTGAACGACATGGACAGCGTGCTTGCCTGTGTGACGGAGAAGACCTGCGCCATTATCCTGGAAACCATTCAGGGCGAGGGAGGGATCTTCCCTGCGGATGAGGAGTTTTTGACAAAGCTGCGCGCCCTGTGCGATGAAAGGGATATTCTGCTGATCCTGGACGAGATCCAGTGCGGGATGGGCAGAACGGGCTTCATGTATGCCTGGCAGAGATATGGCGTCATGCCGGATATTATGACGACGGCAAAGGCTCTCGGCTGCGGCGTGCCCATCGGCGCTTTCCTGATGACGGAAAAGGTGGCGGCCCATTCCTTGGCGGCGGGGGACCATGGCACCACCTATGGCGGCAATCCCCTGGCGTGCGCGGCTGCGGAAAAAGTGCTTGATTTATTTGAGAAGAACCATATAATAGAACATGTAAGGGAAATTGCCCCTTATCTGGAACAGAAACTGGATGAGATGGTGGAAAAGTATGATTTTATTGAGACCCGCCGGGGAGTCGGCCTGATGCAGGGACTGATTTTTAAATGCCCGGTAGCTCCTGTCATCAATAGAGCCGTGGAAAAGGGAATGCTCCTGATCAATGCAGGAACCAATATTATTCGATTTGTGCCGCCTCTCATCATTACAAAGCAAAATGTGGACGAAATGGTTTCCATTTTGTGCGATTGCCTGGATGGGATGACAGCCGGAGAGTGAGAAAATATGCGGATGAAGCATAGGATCATTGCTGTACTTGTGCTGATCGGAATGGTCTGCGCTGTAATTGCAGGAAGTAAGTTTGAGATGACCGGAGCGAGCGAGGAGCTTACCGGTCTGTCTTTGTTTGAACGGAAGGAAAGCATTTATTTCTGGTATGCGGATGAGAATCTGGCTGATTTTATCAACAGCGCTGCGGTTGCTTTCGGGGAAGAACATAATGTCCGGGTGATTCCGCAGCTTGTGTCCGAGAGTGAATATATAGAGGCGATTAACGATGCAACGCTGCATTCGGAGCAGATGCCGGACGCTTACCTGGTCAGCAATGATTCCCTGGAAAAAGCCTATCTTGCTGGTCTTGCCGCTGAAGTGATAGATGAGAAGGGAATCTGCAATGGGGATCATTTTTCCAGAGGGGCGTTGTCTGCCGTGACTTATCATGACAAGAAGGTTGCCTATCCGTTTTATTTTGATACCACAGCGTTGGTTTACAACCGTACCTATCTGGAAATGTGGCTGCAGCAGCAGGCGACGAATACCGGGGCAGAGCAGGAAGAAGTGGAGATCCCGGAGCAAACTGCAGATTCGGAAGGAACGGCCGACGATGGGGAAGCAGGCGATGCGGCAGATACCGGGGAGGAGGTTCAGGATGAAGAGGCCCTTGCCCTGGAAAGGGCGAGAATAGAAGAGCTTTTGCACACAGGCATCCCTCAGACCATAGACGATATCCTGTATATCGCCAATACCTTCGCCGTTCCGGAAGGCGTCGAGGGCATCATGAAGTGGGCGGTTTCCGATATCCTGTACAATTATTGGATCGTCGGCAATTACATGATTGTGGGAGGCGATACCGGCGACCAGAAGACAAATATCAATATCAGCAATGAACAGACGATTGATTGTCTTGAAATATATAAGGCTTTAAACCAGTATTTCTATATTGGGGCGGATACGGTGACCTATGATTCCGCGATCCAGGACCTGATTGACGGTAAGATCGTATTTACGGTCGCAACGACGGATGTGGTACGAAGGCTGGAGAATGCGGAGGAGAACGGTGAACTGTCATATGAATACGGAATCACAGTCATGCCCGATATCAGCGATACCTTAAGCAGCCGGTCCGTATCGGTGACAAATGCGGTTGCGGTCAATGGATATTCCCGCAACAGGGAGCTTGCGGACCAGTTCGCAGCGTTCCTGACCGGGGAATACAGCGGGAATCTTTTCGCAAGAACGGGGAAAATCGCTTCCTGTATCAATGCCAATCCGGCAGATGCATACATCGATCCCTTTCAGGCGGAATACGCGGACAGCGTTCCTTTTCCCAAAATGATTGCCACCAGCAATCTCTGGATTCAGATGGAAGTCCTCTTTTCTAAATTATGGAATGGGGAGGACGCGGCAGAACTGCTTGATGAGCTTTCGGAACAGATTCAGATGCAGCTGGGAATTGCGGTTGGATAAGGATTTGAATACAAACAGGTTATATGGCAGAATAAGGATTCGAATACAAACAGGTTATACGGTGGGATAAAAGGCTGATCATATGGATATTCTATGATATAAAGGCGGATATTTAAATCGTGCCGGAAAGGTAGGATGTTGAAATGATTGGCTTTTTCATTGCACTGATCTCAGGAGCCCTGATGAGCATCCAGGGCGTGTTTAACACACAGGTTACGAAATCCTCTTCCATCTGGGCGGCGAATGCATTTGTTCAGTTTACCGCTCTCCTGGTCTGTCTGGGCGCATGGCTTTTGACCGACAGAAGCCCTTTGACGGCAGTTTTTAAGGTGGAGCCGAAATATATGCTGCTGGGAGGGGCAATCGGGGCATTTATCACATATACCGTAATTCAGAGCATGGATACCCTGGGACCTGCCCGGGCGGTTATGCTGATCGTGGTCGCCCAGCTTTTGGTGGCGTATGTGATCGAGCTGATGGGGCTGTTCGGAGTGGAAAAACAGCCCTGGGAATGGCGCAAGGCGATCGGAATGGGCTTAGCGGTCGCGGGGATCGTGATTTTTAAATGGAAGTGAGGAAAGGCGGATATTATGATCTACTTTAACTGTGACTACAATGAAGGCGCCCATGAAAAGGTGTTGCGGCGCCTTATAGAGACGAATATGGAGCAGACGGAGGGCTACGGCTGTGATCCATACTGTGATGCCGCAGCCAAAATAATCCGGGAAAAGTGTCAGGCCCCGGATGCCGCGGTACATTTCCTGGTGGGAGGAACCCAGGCCAACGCCATTGTAATAACGGCAGCGCTCCGCCCCCATCAGGGCGTGGTATCGGCCCGGACCGCCCATGTCAACGTGCATGAAACAGGGGCGATAGAAGCAAGCGGGCATAAGGTTCTGGTGCTTCCCGCAAAGGATGGTAAGATTTCTGCAACGCAGATAGACGCATGCTACCAGGCACATGTGAAGGATGACGCCTTTGAGCATATTGTACAGCCCAAAATGGTCTACCTTTCCCAGCCAACGGAGCTTGGGACGCTTTATTCGCTTAAGGAGCTGGAGGAGATTGCCGGGGTTTGCCGCAGGAATGGGATGTATTTGTACATAGACGGGGCCAGGCTGGGATATGGCCTTGCTGCTGCAGAAAATGACGTCACACTGCCGGATCTGGCAAGATTGTGCGATGTGTTTTACATTGGCGGGACCAAGGTAGGCGCGTTGTTCGGGGAGGCCGTGGTTATCCCCAATCCTGTTTTGCAGCAGGATTTCCGGTATATTATGAAGCAAAGGGGCGGAATGCTGGCAAAGGGAAGGCTTCTGGGAGTACAGTTCCTCGCTTTATTTGAGGATGACCTTTATATGGAGATATCCCGTTATGCGGACCGGCTGGCAGACCGGATACGGGAAGCATTTATCAGGAAGAAGATTCCCTTTTTGGTGGAAAACAGGACGAACCAGCTGTTTCCGATCCTTTCTGACGAAGATTTAAAATGGATAGGGGAAAAGTATTGTTACTCCTATCAGGAGCGTATGGATGATTCCCACAGCGCGGTGCGCTTCTGTACCAGTTGGGCAACTTCGGAGGAAGCCGTGGAACGGTTGCTCGGGGACATTGACAGGCTTTAGGGGACCGCTTTTTAATGCAACGGTCTGTGTCGGCTGTAACGGTTTAAGGAAATATTAAGGAAAATCACTTGTAAATCTGACGGGATTCATATACAATAAAAACAGCATAGAGAGGCACTCCTTCTCTTCTTACCTTCCCTTGCCGCTAAAAGAGCCTGGGCAAGAGGATAGAACAAAAAAGGAGAGTGGAGCTATGTTAAACAGAATAAAAAGAAATAAGAACTGCGGCTGTATGGTCTGTATCCTGATCCTTATAATGCTTACAGGGTGTTCAGAGGATTCCGCAGAGGTGTTTGGGCTGGACAGTCTGGACGGGCCGGGAATATCCGCGGAAGCCGTGGACGGAAGCATGGAGGATATTGCTGCTGAAGGGAGTTCCCATGAAGAGGAACCCCCTCTGATTTATGTCTTTGTCTGCGGAGCCGTGCTGCGGCCGGGCGTGGTGGCGTTGCCAGAAGGGAGCCGCGCCGAAGCCGGGGTGCTGGCGGCAGGCGGTATGCGCGAGGATGCGGATGCGGATTATGTGAACCTTGCGGCGCCTCTGACGGACGGCGAGAAGCTTTATATTCCGACCCTGGAAGAGGGAACTGCTTTAAAGCAGGCAGATGCGGCAGGCGGCGGACTGGTGAATATCAATACGGCGGATTCCGGTCTTTTGTGTACCCTGCCCGGGATTGGGGAAAGCAGGGCTGCGGACATCATAGCGTACCGGGAGCAGAACGGCGCCTTTGACGGGATTGAGGATATCATGAAGGTGCCGGGCATCAAGGAAAGTGTCTTTGAGAAGCTAAAGGCGCTCATTACGGTGTAAGGCAGGGAGCATTTAATTGGGGAATACCTGGAAACAGGGTAGTTGGGGGAACAGGATTTTTACAGGAATAACACTATAGTTTGGAGGAGATTGGAAATGGCAGGCAAGAGAGTATTGATCGTGGATGACGAGAAGCTGATCGTGAAGGGAATCCGTTTCAGCCTGGAGCAGGATGATATGCAGGTCGATTGTGCATATGACGGAGAAGAAGCGCTGGAGCTCGTAAACAATAATCAGTATGATATTATCCTGCTTGATGTGATGCTTCCCAAGCTGACAGGCTTTGAGGTTTGTCAGCAGATCAGGGAGTTTTCCAATGTTCCCATCATTATGCTGACAGCCAAGGGTGATGATATGGACAAGATTCTTGGTCTGGAATATGGGGCGGACGACTACATTACGAAGCCTTTTAATATTCTGGAGGTTAAGGCGCGTATCAAGGCGATCCTGAGACGGATAGAGCCGAAGAAGGGCGCCGGAGAGGCGGCGCCAAGGATCATTGAGAGCGGGAGCCTCAGACTCGACTGCGAAGGCAGGAGGGCATATATTGACGGACGTGAGGTCGGGCTGACCACCAAGGAATTTGAAGTGCTGGAGCTTTTGATGCTGAATCCCAATAAGGTGTACAGCAGGGAGAATCTGCTGAAGATTGTCTGGGGAACGGACTATCCCGGCGATGTGAGGACGGTGGATGTCCACATCAGAAGGCTTCGGGAAAAGATAGAGGACAATCCCAGTGAGCCGAAGTATGTGCATACAAAATGGGGCATAGGCTATTACTTTTTTAATGTATAACGGAGCGGACCATGATGACCAGGGTGAAGGATTATATTTTTCACATCCTCCTGCTCCACAGTTTGCGGAGCCGTATTTTCATTATTATTCTGCTCGTGGGTATCATTCCAGGCATTATGATGCGTCATGCGATCATAGAGGATTACGAGGATAGGGCTGTGCGGCTCAGGCAGGAGACAGCACAGGATATGCTGACCACAATAGCAGGACATCTGGTGACGAATAATTACCTGGAGAATTATCAGCAGACTGACCAGCAGACCGCGGCAAATAAAAGGGTGGTCGACGCGGAGCTGGATATGCTGTCGGGAATCTATGACGGAAGGATTCTGATCATTAATTCCAATTTTTCCATCATCAAGGATACATATGGCCTGAATGAGGGTAAGACCATTATCTCAGAGGAAGTGATCTTAAGCTTTAGGGGAGAGCGTCTGTTTAATTATGATGCCCAGAACGGTTATATAGAGCTGACCACTCCTATCGTGTACACGATTTCCCCGGAAGACAATCCCAATGAAAATGTCAATATCGTCAGGGGCGTTATGGTGACCAGTATTTCCAGTAAAAACATCACGGAAACCATGGAGCTTCTTAACAGGCAGTCCCTGATCATTGAGATGATCGTGATTATGGCTATCGTTGCGCTGGCAATCGTACTGTCCTATGTGCTGACCCGCCCTTTTAACAAGGTGACGGAGGCAATTAACGAGGTGAAGGAGGGCTACAGCGATGAGGCCATCAACGTGCCGGATTATGTGGAGACGGTACATATCATTGACGCGTTCAATCAGCTGCTTCGTTCCAAAAGGGCTTTGGACGATTCCAGACAGGAATTCGTGGCAAATGTTTCCCATGAGCTGAAAACCCCTATGGCGTCCATGAAGGTGCTGGCGGACTCCCTGCTTACCCAGGAGAATGTACCGGTTGAATATTACCGGGAGTTCCTCGGGGATATCGTTTCCGAGATTGACAGGGAGAATCAGATCATCACAGACCTGCTCGCCATTGTAAAAATGGATAAACGTGTCCAGGATATGAATATCGTATCCATCAGTATTAACGATCTGACTGAGCTGATCCTGAAACGCCTTCGCCCGCTTGCGAGAAAAATGGATGTGGAGGTTATCTTCGAGAGCAACCGGACAGTTGTTGCCGAGGTGGATGAGGTCAAGCTTACGCTGGTGATATCCAATCTGGTAGAAAATGCCATTAAATACAATAAGGAGCATGGATGGGTGAAGGTGGTGCTGGATGCGGATTATCAGTTTTTCACCCTGGAGGTGAGCGATTCCGGAATCGGTATTCCGGAGGATTCCCTGGCACAAATTTATGAGCGTTTTTATCGGGTGGATAAATCCCATTCCAGGGAGATCGGGGGAACCGGTCTGGGCCTGGCCATCACGAAAAGCGCGGTGCTGATGCACAGGGGATCTATCACTGTGACCAGTAAGGAAGGGGAGGGAACGACGTTCCTGGTGAAAATACCGATCAATTATATCGCCCCACAGAATGCCTGACGAAGAAAGCGGGGACGGTCTGGTAATTTCCGGATATTGAATCAATGCCCGCCGGAAGCGGGCAGGGGGTATGTATATGAAAAGAGGAATGGGCTTATTTCATATGCTGCTTTGCCTTGTATTGTTGGCGGCATGCAGCAGGGAGGAGATAGATCCGGATAAGCTGTTTCAGTTATACTTTATCAATAACGCAGAGACCAAGGTGGAAGTTCATGAGTATAAGATGCAGGCGGAGGGCATGCAGGAACAGATTGAGGAAATGCTGCTTTGCCTCGCTTCGTCTGGAACGCTGGAATATAAGGATCTTTCGCGTATGGGAGTTTCCGTGCGCAGTTATGAGGTGGATAATGGGGCCATGGTTTTGGACCTGAGTGAAGAATATAAGAATCTGTCCCCAACACAGGAAATCCTGGTGCGCGCCGCGGTCGTCTGTTCCCTGACGCAGATTGAAGGGGTGAATACCGTGGAAATCATGGTGGAGGGCAATCCTTTTTATGATAATCTGAATAATCTTGTGGGCAGGATGAGCGCAGATCAGTTTATCAATAATCTTGGAAAAGAGATCAACACCTATGAAATGGCGGATCTGACCCTGTATTTTGCCAATGAGGCGGGGGATGGGCTGATAGAGGTCAACCGTAAAAAGGCATATAATACCAATATTCCCCTGGAGCGTCTTGTGGTGGAGCAGCTGATCCTGGGACCCGGCGGGGACGTTGCGGGCCAGGTATTTCCAACGATCAATCCGGATACGCAGATTGTATCGGTGCGGACAAGGGACGGCATTTGTTATGTAAATCTGAACGAAACATTCCTGACACAGATTTATAATGTTTCAGCGGATGTTACAATTTATTCTATCGTGAATTCCCTGGCGGAGCTGAGCACGGTGAATAAGGTTCAGATTTCCATTAACGGGGATACCTCGGGAACCTACAGGGAGAAGTACAGCTTCGGCACGGTATTTGTACGTAATCTTGATATTGTCACCACTCTGGATTAGGGCTGTCGGCCGCTTTCAGAGAGGTTGGATAAATGAATCAGTTCAAAAAGTATTTTTATGTGAAAAGGAAGCTCTTTATTGCCGCGCTGGTACTGGCGGTTATTCTGTCATTGTATCTGGCGTGGAAACCTCCCTCCCCGGGGCAGATCGTCGCAGTCTGTCGGGAGGGCGGAAATGGCAGTCCGGACGGGACGGGCGCATTTTTGCTGGAGGAGGGGGAGACTTATATCGCCGCTGGAAGAGTGGAACGGGTGGAGCTGCGCTCTGCCGGGGACCAGGAACAGTGGTGGGTTACTTTAAATTCTGTGTCAATTCAAAGGATTGCAACCTTTCAGAAGAACACAGCCGGAGATGTCCCGGATACTCCGGCTGCGGACATTTCATGCAGGCTCATCTGCAGGCTGGAAAAGCTTCGCCGCCCCAGGATAGGGGCAATTGTGCAGGTGAGAGGTCAGTTTTCTTATTTTCCCCAGGCAACCAATCCAGGAGAATTTGATTCGGCGGACTATAATAGGATTCTGGGAATAGGAGGAACCCTGAAAAAAGCGCAGCTTCTTACGGAGAGCGGGGAGTGCTCTGTGACCGGCGAGGCGCTTTGGCGTCTGCAGGGATTTTGGAAGGAGCGTCTGTATCGCCTGTTCCCGGAAAAAGAAGCCTCAATTCTCAGTACCATGCTTCTGGGCGATAAGATTTCCCTGGATAGTGAAATAAAGGATTTATATAAAAGGAATGGGATTGTGCATATCCTGAGTATTTCGGGCCTTCACATCACCCTGATTGGAATGGGAATCTATAAATTGCTGAGAAGGGCGGGCTGTCCTGTTTTCCCCGCGGCATTATTCGGAAGTGCGGTGCTGGTTTTTTATGGGTTATTGACCGGGCTGGGAATTTCTGCGTGCCGCGCCATCGGAATGTATCTGATCCGAATGCTTGGGGAGATCCTGGGCAGGAGCTATGACATGTTGACCGCACTGGGGGCGATGGGAATCCTGATGCTTCTGGGGCAGCCTGAGTATTTGAGGCACAGCGGATTCCTGCTGTCCTTTGGTTCTATCTGTGGGATCGGCCTGCTGTTGCCGGTCATGCAGCCGGAAGGGGATTCCCCGGGTGGCAGGAGCCGGTTGGATTTGTCCGTTACACGGCGTTTGCGCCCTAAGCTGGGAGGTATGCTTGCCCCGGGGCTGGCCATTACCATCTTTACCCTGCCTGTCCACCTGTGTTTTTACTATGAGCTTCCGGTATATTCCTTGTTCCTCAATCTTATGGTGCTGCCCTTTATGGGTCTGGTAATGGGCGCGGGGCTGACAGCCATGCTGCTTCCGGGAATCCTTCTGCCCCTGGCAAGGCTTTCCGCAGCCGTGGGATGTCTGGTGCTGGAAAGTTATGAAAGGCTATGCGGACTGTTTGACCTTATGCCCTTTCACACCTGGCGCCCCGGATGCCCGAGGATCTGGCAGGTAGCGGTATTTTACATTCTGATCGCAATATTTGTCTGGGCAGGCAATTATCTTAGGACAGAAGACTCCGGGAAAAAGGGATTTTTCTTTTCCCTGATCCCTGCGGCGGTCCTGGTCATAGGGATCCGCTTCCACGCCGGTCTGGAGGTCACTTTTCTGGATGTTGGGCAGGGAGATGGAATCTTTGTCAGGACCTGCGGCGGGGAAATATATCTTTTTGACTGCGGCAGCAGTTCCGAACAGAATATCGGCAAATATACCCTGATTCCTTTTTTAAAATATCAGGGCGTCAGCCGCATAGACGCGGTATTTGTCTCTCACCCTGACGCCGACCACTACAATGGTATCAAGGAGCTTTTGGAGCTTGGCGGGAAGGAGGGAATCGTAGTGGAAAGAATATTCTTTCCGGATATTGATCGGGAAAAACGGGAGCAGGATTTTGCGGACCTTGCAGATGCGGTAAGGAACAGCCCGCAAAGTCCTCCGGTCCGGCTTTCATTCTTGGCCGAGGGGGATGTCTGGAAAAGCGGCAGGACGGTATTCACCTGCCTCCACCCAGGGCGCGGAAGCAGTCATCAGGACACGAATGGGTATTCTCTTTGCTTTTTGCTCGCCCAGGACTCTTTTTCCATGCTTTTGACCGGAGATGTACAGGGAGAGGGGGAAGAACAGCTGATCAGGATCCTGCAGGAGAGAGGCGTGGACAGTATCACCCTGCTAAAGGTTGCGCACCACGGCTCCCGCAATTCCACGCCGGAAAGCCTTTTACGGCTTTTGAAGCCCCATATTGCGGTCATCTCCTGCGGAAAGGATAATTCCTATGGGCATCCGCATGCTGAACTCATGGAGAGGCTTAAACTTATTGGATGCCGTATCTACACGACGCCCCAGACCGGCGCGCTTACGCTCAGGCTCCGTTCGGACCGCCTGAAGATTACGTCCTATACCTCTCCATAAGTTATGTAACAGTTCAGCCAGCCGCCTGATTTGATGGAAAATCGTGCTTGCACGAATTTTCCATCATGTCTGGCGGCTGAGGGAGCGCCATTTTATGAGCAAAGAGAGTCGCGAAGCGACGGAAAGCGCGTAGCGCGGCTTTGCGAATGGCGCGGCTGAACTGTTACTAAGTTATATCCTGCAGACGCTTTTTCTTTCTAAAAATATGGACAATGAAGCCCAAATCGGGTAAAATAAGGGGGATGCTAAAGAAGCGCTGAAAGGGAGTGAGACCGGATGCAACGCATAAACGAGGATATCAGGACGGGCAATTTCAGGCAGATGTACCTGTTATACGGTGAGGAACGCTATCTGCGCAGGCAGTACCGCGACCGTCTGAGGAATGCCATGTGCGGGGAGGGAGATACCATAAACACCCATTTTTATGAGGGAAAGGATATTTCCGTGGGAGAGATCATCGATCAGGCGGAGGTGCTTCCTTTTTTCGCGGAGCGCAGGGTTATTTTTATGGAGGACACCGGTCTTTTTAAGGCCGGGGGAGAGCGTTTGGCGGAATATCTGTCCGAAGCCAATGCTACCTCCTTTTTTGTCTTCAATGAGAGCGAAGTGGACAAAAGGAGCAGACTTTATAAGACAGTACAGTCCAAAGGATATATTGTGAATTTCGAGGTACAGGACGAGACTACCCTGAAACGCTGGATCGCAGGAATCCTGAAACGGGAAGAGAAAAAGATCACGGTGAGCACAGCGGAGCTTTTCCTGGAGAAAACGGGCACCGACATGGAGAACATTTATACAGAGCTCGAGAAGCTGATCTGCTACTGCCTGGATAAGCCCATAATTGAGGCGCAGGATGTGGAAGCGGTCTGTACCGACCGGATCACGAACCATATTTTTGACATGATCAATGCCATCTCCGCGGGGCAGAGCGGGAAAGCCCTTGCCCTGTATAATGATCTGGTCACGCTGAAGGAGCCGCCCATGCGGATTCTGTTTCTCCTGGCAAGGCAGTATAATATGCTGCTTCAGGTGAAGGAATTGAAGGCGAAGGGATTTGACCAGAAGGCGATCGGGGCAAAAGTGGGTCTTTCCCCTTATATTGCCGGGAAATATGCCGCGCAGGCTTCAGGCTTGCGCACTGCGCAGCTTAAGGAAGCCGTGGAGGAGTGCGTGAAGGCAGAAGAAGCGGTAAAAAACGGACGGATGAATGATGTGATGGGCATAGAGGTGCTCATTATGTCCATGCTGCAAAGGAAAGCGTATTCATAATGAAGGTGAAAACAGAAAGGGGCATTGATATGACATTTGTACCACATCCGCAGGAAATATACAGACATTTTAAAGGGAATTTATATCAGATCCTGACGCTTGCAGAGCATTCAGAGACCGGGGAAACCCTGGTGATCTATCAGGCTCTGTACGGAGATTTTAAAGTATATGCCAGACCGCTTGGCATGTTTACGGAGGAAGTGGACGCCGCAAAGTACCCGGCAGCCGGGCAGAGGTTTCGGTTTGAACTTCAAAAAGGGCCGGGCGCGGAGTATTTGGGCGGTGCGGCCGTGGAGCCTGCGGGAGACCAGGAGCTTGCGGGAAACCAGGAGCCTGCGGGAGGCCAGGGGTCTGCGGAAGTCCAGGAGCTTGATCCCTTAATGCTTGAATTTCTGGACGCGGATACTTACGAGGAACGGCTTAAGATTCTCACCGCCCTGCATCACAGGGTGACCCATGAGATGCTTACCACCATGGCTGTCGCATGTGATATCGAGGTGAGCGAGGGAGATCTGGAAGAAAGATATGAGTCTCTGCGCCGCTGTCTTCTGACGTTGGAGAAGTATGAGTGCAACAGGCTCCGATGAAGAAGGTATCATATGAAATATGATCATATTGTAGAGGGAAGCTTTCTGGAGCGCCCCAATCGGTTTATCGCATATGTGGATATCCGGGGCCACAGGGAAAAGGTACATGTAAAGAATACCGGCAGGTGCAGGGAGCTGCTTGTGCCTGGGGCGAAGGTCTATCTGGAACGCAGCGGCAATCCCTTAAGAAAGACCGTGTATGATCTCGTAGCCGTGGAAAAAGGGAACATACTCATCAATATGGATTCCCAGGCCCCCAACAAGGCCGTAGGGGAGTGGCTGCTGAAAAAGGAGCTTTTTCCAGACCTGGTTACGTTGCGCCCGGAAAAGGTCTATGGAAGTTCCCGGTTTGATTTTTACATTGAGACCGCTAGGGAGAAAATCTTTCTGGAGGTAAAAGGGGTTACCCTGGAAAAGGATAAGGTGGTCCTTTTCCCGGACGCGCCCTCCGAACGCGCTGTCAGGCATGTGGAGGAGCTGGAGGAAGCGCACAGGAACGGCTATCAGGTATATATCTTGTTTGTGATACAGATGAAGGGCGCGGTATATTTTACGCCGAACTGGGAAACTCATCCCCGTTTCGGCAGGGCACTATGCCATGCGGCCCAAAATGGAGTGAGGGTGCTGGCTTATGACTGCCGTGTGACGGCAGATTCCATGGAGATCGGGAAGCCTGTGCCCGTGAAGCTTTATGATGATACGGCCGGGGCAGATACATGACCAGGTCCGGAAAGGGAGCCCGTTAGGATGGAACAGGATACGTTCGGGAAAAATTTATTTTCACTTAAGACAAACTTAAGTTTTGCGGAGCTGAAAGACATTCCCAAACCGTTGCTGAAATGGTATGATGAAAACAGACGCAGGCTGCCCTGGCGCGAAGAGCCCACGCCTTACCGGGTATGGGTTTCGGAGATCATGCTCCAGCAGACCAGGGTAGAAGCTGTGAAACCCTATTTTGAGAGATTCATGAAAAGGCTTCCTGATATCAGAAGTCTTGCAGAAGCTCCTGAGGAGGAGCTTTTAAAGCTCTGGGAGGGTCTTGGGTATTATAATCGTGTGCGGAATCTGCAGAAAGCGGCGGTCCAGGTCATGGAGGAGTATGACGGAAGGATGCCATGCAGATATGAGGATCTTAAGCGGTTGAAGGGCGTTGGCAGCTACACAGCCGGGGCGATCGCTTCCATTGCCTTTGGGGAAAGGGCGGCGGCCGTGGACGGCAATGTTTTACGGGTGACGTCGAGGATATGTATGGATGAGAGGGTAATTGACGATACTAAGGTAAGGACTTGCGTGGAAGAGGAGCTTGTCCGCGTGATGCCCAAGGACCGCCCCGGGGATTTTAATCAGGCGATGATGGAGCTGGGTGCGTGCGTATGTCTTCCCAACGGCTCGCCTCATTGTGGGGAGTGTCCCCTGTCCCATATCTGTAAGGCGCATGCCCTGGGATGCGAGACCGAGTATCCCAAAAGGGCGCCCAGGAGGGAGCGGACGGTCGAAGAGAAGACGGTGCTCATCATCCGGGATGAAAATCGCGCCGCCCTGTGCAAGCGTCCGGGAAAGGGGCTGCTGGCCGGATTGTACGAGCTTCCCTCTTTGGAGGGATTTCGTACCGAGGAAGAGGTGATCGCCTATCTTAGGGAAAATGGCATACAGACCCTGCGGATACAGGCGCTGGAAGAGGCGAAGCACATTTTTACCCATAAGGAATGGCATATGCGGGGCTTTATGGTCCGCGTGGATGAGCTTACTCCCCGGCAACCCTCGGGGGCGGCGGAAAGCTGGATTTTTGTGGAGCCCCAGGAGACAAGGGACCGTTACCCGATTCCTTCCGCATTTTCAGCCTATACAAAATACCTGGACATCAAAATGGGAAATCAGAAAATGACCTTATGAAAGGGAGTAGTTTGAAATGAAGTTGTTGTCAATAGCGGTACCCTGTTATAATTCCGAAGCATATATGCATAGATGCATTGATTCCCTGCTTGTTGGGGGAGAAGATGTGGAGATTCTGATCGTGGACGACGGCTCTACGAACGACAGGACGGCGGAGATCGCCGACGAGTATGAAGCGCAGTTCCCGACGATCGTAAAGGCGGTCCATAAGGAAAACGGGGGACATGGTTCCGCAGTGAATACAGGAATTGCCTTCGCCAGCGGTTTGTTTTTTAAGGTTGTGGACAGCGATGACTGGGTGAAGGAGGACGCATATAAGCAGGTCCTGGACAAGCTCCGGGAGATGGCGGGCGGCAATCAGGTCCTGGACATGCTGGTGAGCAATTTTGTCTATGAGAAGGAGGGTGAGAAGCGCAAGAAAGTGATGCGTTACCGCCATATTCTTCCTGTGGAAGAAATGTTCACCTGGGAGGATTGCCATCATTTCCTGAAGGGCCATTATATACTCATGCATTCCGTGATCTTCCGTACAAGACTGCTTCGGGAATGCGGGCTGAAGCTTCCGGAGCATACCTTCTATGTGGATAATCTGTATGTGTTTGAGCCCCTGCCCTATGTGAAGAATATTTATTATCTGGACATCAATTTTTACAGGTATTATATCGGCAGGGAAGACCAGTCTGTGAATGAAAGCGTTATGATCTCCAGGATAGACCAGCAGATCAAGGTCAATAAGCTGATGATCGATTATTTTGTGGAGCATAAGGCGGAAATCGCGAAAAATAAGAGACTTTATCAATATATGTATAATTATCTCGAGATCATTATGACCGTATCCTCGGCTCTGCTGGTGCGGTCCAATACGCCGGAGCACCTGGAGTCCAAGAAGGAGCTTTGGAGTTATCTCAAAGGGAAGGACAGGAAATTATATCATCGCCTGCGGGATGGGATAATTGGCAATTTCATGAATCTCCCCGGTAAGAGCGGCAGAAAGATCACGGTGGAGGGCTACCGGATCTGCCAGAAGATTTTTAAGTTTAACTGATGCAGGTCATTGCACCTTTACATTTCTGGCGCTTCATTGCCCGGTTGATAAGCCCTCGTTTATATGGAATGGAACAGTCGGTATAGCGCACTCCCTGCCGTATTGATGATCCAGCGCTTCTGGGTGGACTGGTGGATGAGCATCAGTATGCCGCTGCGAAGAAAGTCCCAAGCCATCACTGCCATTAAAACCGTCGCGGCAATCCTCAGGAACCTTTCATCCCAGGAAAGGAAGCATCTGTAAATCCGCAGGTAAATTTTATCCATGAACAGATAGATCATCGCCGCAAATCCAAGACTTGTCGGCACGGAGGTATAACGTGTAATGTGCATGGGAATCCAGGAATAATCCCACCAGTAGAAGTGACAGGTCAGCTCCACTGTTTTCCCCAGCAAAATCTCGCCAATGCAGATGCAGAAAAATACTGCCAGAAAATAAAGGACCGACTTTACCCTCGCGCTGGCAATGGGAAGCTCACGCCCCAGAAAGGTCATTTTGTCCGGCGTTCCGAAGAGTAGGTATATGGCCGCGATCGCAAGCCCATATCCCAAAAGGAAGGGAAATATCATGTTGCGGTTATCTATATAGCCCTTCGTTAATGACAGCCAGATATCCTCCACGCAGAAACCCAAAAAAGAAATCAGCGCTATAACCATTGAAAAGGCATATTTATTTTTGGCAGTCATCCCCACACGCTCCCTTTCTCATTTTGTTTCAATTCCATTTTATTCCTGAAATCTAAACTGAAACAAAACTTTTCAGAGAAATTTTATTCCAAAGACCCATTTTTTTGAGGCAGCCACACAATAAAAGCCACACTGTCCGCCCCGTTTTGGACGGTTACTGTTCCCTGGTGGAGACTGACGATCCTTTTGACGATGGCCAGACCGATACCGTTTCCCGAGGTGGCGTGAGATTTGTCGGCCTGATAAAACTTATTAAAAATCTTTTCCTGATCCTCCGGCGAGATATTGCTCCCGGTGTTGGAGACCGCTACGGTCAGTCCGTTATGATCCTCCCGGATGTTCACGCCCACGGTTCCGCCTTCGGGGCAGAACTTAATGGCGTTGTCCAGAAGATTGATCCAGACCTGTTTAAGCAGCTCCTCGCTGGCAGTAATGTCGTATTCCTCAAAGTCCAGCTCCATTTCCTGCTTCTTTCCCTCCCACTTGCGTTCCAGCAGCAGTATGCAGCCCCGGAGCTGCTCGGAAAGGTTATAGGTGGATACGTCCGTCAGGATGGACTGGCTCTCTACGCGGGTCAGCTCCAGGACATTTGCCGCCATGGAGGCAAGCCGCAGGGACTCCTCCTCGATAATACCGATATACTCATCCCGTTCCGCGTCGGTCAGGTCTCCTTCCTTCAGGAGCTTCGCAAAGCCTGCGATGGAGACGATGGGGGTTTTGAATTCATGGGAGAAATCGTTGATAAAGTCGGAACGGAGCATTTCCGTCCCTTCCAGCTGCTGTGCCATGAGATTAAAGCTGTTGATGATCTCCGCCAGGGCGGGATGGGACCTGGCAAGCCTTCCGAAGGAAAGCCGCACTGTAAAATCCCCCCCTGCCAGCCTGTTCATCTGATTGATGATCCGATTGATGGGCTTCAGGGGAAGGGTGCTGGACGCGAAGGTCACGATGAAACCGATGATCAGGCTGACTGCGGACATCAGGAGCAGGATGGGCATGGGATGCCACAGCCCGTTTTCGTCGGCGGGGATATGGATATAGGTCGTCAGAAAATATAACAGGAGGAACGCCACTCCCAGGGATATCAAAAGAATCAGGAATACGATACAGGAAAATAACAGGGTTAAGGACAGACGCCCTTTTTTTAATTCTTTTTCAGATGGATTTTTCATATCTTTTTCACCGCCTTATATCCGAGG
>CANPYG010000008.1 GCA_947588205.1 uncultured Acetatifactor sp.
AAACATTGCGAAGCACATTGCGTCTGCAAGGGAGCATAAGCCGATTGAGACGACCTTCGAGCTAAATGAGGTCATTAAGGCGGCGATCCCGGCCAGGATGCGGCAGAACGGACATCCCTCCAAGCAGACCTTCCAGGCGATACGGATTGAATGCAACAGGGAACTGGAGGTACTGAAGAATTCGCTGGAAGACATGATAGAGCTTTTGAATCCGGGAGGAAGGCTGTGTATCATCACCTTTCATTCCCTGGAGGATAGGATCGTGAAGACCGCGTTCCGGAACGCAGAGCATCCCTGTACCTGCCCGCCGGATTTCCCGGTGTGCGTATGCGGGAAAAAGCCAAAGGGAAGCGTTGTCACAAGAAAGCCCGTGTTGCCGGGCAAAGAGGAACTGGAAGAGAATAACCGCTCAAAGAGCGCTAAGCTGAGGGTGTTTGAGAAGATTTTATGATCGGGAGGGCTGAAAGAAATGGCCAGGTATCAGAACGTATATCAGTATTCAAGGAGAACGGGCAGTACGGACGCCAGCCGGTACGGCAGACAGAATCAATATATTTACGGGAGCACAGTGCCCAAGCAGGATATTGGGAGACAGCTTGAGGAACAACCGAGGAAGCGGCTGAGCAATGAGGCGCGCAAGAACAGAGATAAGGCCCATCATATGAGCCTGGGTTATGTCCTGTTCCTGGCGGCGGCGCTTTGCTGTGCAGGTCTGATTTTGATCAATTACATACAGCTGCAGTCCAGCCTGACCAACATGTCCGAGACCCTGACCGCCAAGGAGAGGGAACTGAATACCCTGAGGGTGGACAATGATGAGACGCTCAACCGGATCAACAGCAGCATCGATATGGAAGAGATCAAGCGGATCGCTATCGGCGAGCTGGGCATGACTTATGCGAAGGAAGGTCAAATTGAGACCTATACCACAGAAGGAAATGATTATCTGAGACGCATAGCAGACTAGGAGAAGGAATCAGTGAGCGATAGAAGAAATAGCGGAAAGGGCAGGACGAGGACCGGCGGGGGCGCAGGAAACCGGACGCCCCGGACAACGGGAAGCCAAAAGAATACAGAGAGACGGGAAAGCCGGGACAACATCCGCCAGATGTCTGCCCATACCGATAGACGCAGGAAAGCGGCAGGGGACGGACAGAATACAGGAGATGCTAAAAGACCCAAAAGGTTTACCGTGAGAATGCAAAAGAAGCTGGTGGTACTATTTGTATTTGTACTGCTGGCTTTTGCCGGATTATGTGTAAGGCTTGGCTGGATCATAACGGAAGACGGAGAGCGCTATACAAAGCAGGTGCTTTCCCAGCGGGGCTATGACAGCCAGACGATCCCCTACCGCCGGGGAGATATTGTGGATGCAAAGGGAAATATCCTTGCGACCAGTGAAAAGGTATACAATCTGATCACGGATTCTACCCTGATTCTGTATGATCCCAAGAAAAGCGGCGAAACGAAATACCTGGAGCCCACTTTGGAAGCGCTGGGCAGATATTTTGGACTTGATATCAACGAGGTGCGTAAATTTATAACGGAAAATCCCAATTCCGCCTATAAGAGATGGCTCAGACAGCTGACCTATGACCAGATCAAGGGCTTTCAGGAAGAGATGAATGCCAAGGACAGCATGATCAAGGGCGTATGGTTCGAGGAAGAATACAAGAGAAAATATCCTTATGGGACAATGGCGAGTGATGTGATCGGTTTTGCAGGCACGGACAATACAGGGAGCTATGGGCTGGAAGAGTACTATAACGATATTTTAAACGGAACTACGGGAAGGGAATACGGTTATCTGAATGAGGAATCCACCCTGGAGCGCAAGATCAAGCCGGCCGTGGACGGATATACCATCCACAGCACCATCGATGCGAACATCCAGCAGATCATGGAAAAATACATCAATCAGTTCATCGAAGAGCACAGGGATGCGGCCCGTACCGGCGACGGGGCGGAAAACGTGGGCGCGATCGTTATGGAGGTGGATACCGGAAGGATTCTTGGAATGGCAAGCTCCTCCCAGTATGACCTGAACAACCCCAGGGACTATAACGCTCTGCTCGGCAATATCATGGTGGAAGAATTTACCAACGCCAACGGCTATACCGAGATCCGCAAGACGGGGGATGTTTTCACGCAAGACCTTCTTGCCCAGCTTACCAACAGTGAAGTGGATGAAGAAACAAGGACTGCCAATGAGAGGAAGCTCTATGTCAATTTAAATTATCTCTGGAAAAATTTCTGTATCTCCGATACCTATGAGCCTGGCTCCACGGCGAAGCCCTTTACGGTTGCAGCAGCTTTGGAGGCGGGCGCGATCACCGGGAATGAATGGTATACCTGCTCCGGTTCCATAATCAGGGGCGGCCACGCCATTAAATGTCATGGGGGCAATGGGCATGGTTCCGTGAACGTACAGAATGCCGTGGCATGGTCCTGTAATATGGCTTTGATTCAGATCGCTGAGACACTGGGGATCGATAAATTTGTGGAATTTCAGAAGACCTTTAATTTCGGCCTGAAGACCAATGTGGGGAGGCCAGAACCGCTAATCTTGTGTTCTCCGCGGAAGCGATGAAGGAGGACGGGGCCGCCCTGCCCACCAACGCATTCGGCCAGGGCTTTAACGTGACTATGATTCAGATGATCACAGGCTATTGCGCCCTGGTGAACGGCGGTTACTATTATGAGCCCCATGTGGTGGATAAGATCACCAACTCATCCGGGGCGACCATAGAAAATATCGAGCCCAGGGTGTTGAAGCAGGTAATTTCCGAGTCCACCTCCGCGAAGCTTAGGCAATATACCAGGGCGACGGTAATGGAGGAGGGCGGTTCCTACCGGACAGGTAAGACGGTAAGACCCGCCGGATACGCGATGGGAGGAAAGACCGGAACAGCCCAGACCCTTCCCAGGGGCAACGGGGAATATGTGGTATCTTTTATGGGACATGTTCCGGCGGATGATCCTAAGATCGCCATTTATGTGGTGGTGGACCGCGCCAACGACGCCGTCCAGTCCAATTCCAAGTTCGCCCAGGGCATTGTTCGCAGTATCCTGACGGAAATCCTTCCCTATCTGCAGATCTTCATGACGGAGGAGCTGAGCGCGGATGAAGTAAAGGAGCTGGAGGCGCTGAACCTGGAGAATACCAACCGTTATACCCAGATGCCGGAGGAAGAGGGCATGGAACAGGGCGGGAACGGAGACAATACCGATACCCCGGAAGGCGGAAATAATACTGAAGCGCCCTGGAAAAACTATCCCAAGGATCCGGCAACCGGATATCTAAAGAATCCGGAAACGGGGGAATATGTGGATCCGGAGACCGGGGACGTAATCGATATCAATACCGGTCAGGTCAGCGATGATACCTGGCAGTCGCTTCCGGAAGACGTGGGCAGCACCCCGGACGGAAACGGCGAGCCGGAGGGAAGTCCCCTGTAGGGGGAAGGCGCGTGGACCGGGAGGAAAGCAAAAGCCGATGCCCAGGTTTTGGCTTTTGGCATAACCCTGGCAGGGGATGAATAAAGTGTAATAAGAATTGTGGCTGAGGGGTTTTGTGCTTACCAACAATAATAGGATTGCCCACAGAAAAAAGATCACCGTTGTCACGCTGCTTTTTGCACTGGTTTTGGTGGGATTGTTCGGAAGGCTTGTGTATCTGATGGTATGGCGCGCCGATTATTATGCCGGTAAAGCCGTGGAGCTGCATGAAAGGGAGCGCAGCATTAAGGCGGCCAGAGGCCGCATCCTGGACCGCAATGGGGTAGTGATCGCGGACAACAGGACGGTTTGCACGGTTTCTGTGATACATAATCAGATAGAGGATCCTGAGACGGTGGTACAGGTCCTGTGCAGGGAGCTGGGGCTGTCGAAAGAATTCGTGACTGCCCGGGTGGAAAAATATAGCTCGATTGAGCGGATCAAGAGCAATGTGGATAAGGAAACCGGGGATCGTATCCGGGAATATGACCTCGCGGGGGTAAAGGTGGATGAAGATTATAAGCGCTATTATCCCTTCGGAGAGCTCGCGAGCAAGGTTTTGGGCTTTACAGGAGCGGATAATCAGGGTATTATTGGTCTGGAAGTGATCTATGAGGAATATCTTAAGGGCAAAGCAGGCAATATCCTCACGGTCACGGATGCCAAGGGCATAGAGGTCGAGGAAGCCGGAGAGCGCAGGCAGGAGCCTGTAAAAGGAAAGGACCTGGTGCTCAGCCTTGATATGAATATTCAGTCCTACGCCACCCAGCTTGCGGTTCAGGCAATGAAGACCAAGGAGGCGGACGGCGTCTCCATCCTGGCGATGAATCCCCAGACCGGGGAAATGCTTGCGATGGTGAATGTTCCTGAATTCGATCTGAACGACCCTTATACCCTGCCGGAAGGAACGGCATATCAGACACAGGAGGAATATCAGAATCTCCTGAACGCCATGTGGCGCAACGGCTGCATCAACGATACTTATGAGCCGGGTTCCACCTTTAAGATCATTACGGCTGCGGCGGGACTGGAAGCGGGGGTTGTAACGCCCCAGAGTACCTTTAGCTGCCCGGGCTATATTGTGGTGGATGACAGGAGAATACATTGCAGTAAGAGAACAGGGCATGGAGCCCAGGATTTCATCCACGGCACCATGAATTCCTGTAACCCGGTGTTCATCACCGTGGGCCTGCGCTTGGGCGTGGACCAGTACTATGAGTACTTTGAAAAGTTCGGTTTGAAAAAGAAAACAGGAATCGACCTTCCGGGCGAGGCGGGCACGATCATGCATAAAAAGGAAAATATGGGCAATGTGGAGCTGGCGACAGTATCCTTCGGCCAGTCCTTTCAGATCACCCCGATCCAGCTGCTCACCACGGCGGCTTCCATTGTGAACGGAGGCAGGCGCGTCACGCCGCATTTCGGCGTGGAGGTGCTCGATTCAGACGGGGATGCCGCCCAGGTTCTGTCTTATCCCATGGAAGAGGGCATCGTGTCTGAAGAGACCTCAGAGACCCTGCGGGGTATCCTGGAGATGGTGGTTTCGGATGGAACGGGAAAGAATGGAAAGGTAGAAGGCTTCAGGATTGGCGGCAAGACCGCCACCAGTCAGACCCTTCCCAGGGGAAGCGGCCGCTACATCGCTTCGTTTATCGGGTTCGCCCCGGCTGATGATCCACAGGTCATCGCCCTTGCCATCATCAATAACCCTAAGGGCGTTTATTATGGCGGACAGGTGGCTGCACCTATCGTCAGGCAGCTATATGAAAATATCCTTCCCTATCTGGGAATCGCAAAAGAGAATGCAGAGGAAACGGATGCAGATACCCCCTAAAATGATTGCGGAAGGTGAGCTATGAGCAAAACATGCATTTTGTCGGTGATGATATCGTTTGCGGTCAGCGCGGTGCTGGGACCCATTGTGATCCCTTTCCTGCGGAGGCTGAAGGTCGGGCAGACTGTCCGGGACGATGGACCGCAGACCCATTTGAAAAAAACAGGCACTCCCACGATGGGAGGAATTCTGATCCTGTTAAGCGTCCTGGCGACCTGTATCATCTTTTTAAAGGATCATCCGTTGATGATACCGGTCATGTTCCTGACCGTCGGGTTCGGACTGATCGGGTTCCTGGACGACTATATCAAAGTAGTGCTGCGCCGCTCCATGGGGCTTAGGGCGATTGAGAAGTTCTCCGCACAGGTTCTGGTGACAGCGGTTTTCGCTTATTACATACAGCATTATACGGATCTGAGCCTCGCCATGAAGATACCCTTCTGGCAGGGGAAATATCTTGATTTTGGCGCCTGGAACCTTTTCCTTTTGTTTTTTATCGTTCTGGGAACCGTAAACGGGGTGAATTTTACGGATGGACTGGACGGCCTTGCGGCCAGTGTCACCGTTATCATCGCGGTGTTTTTCAGCGTGATAGCCATAGGCACCCATACCGCCATTGAACCCGTTACCTGCGCCGTGGTGGGGGCGCTGATGGCGTTCCTGCTGTTCAATGTGCATCCTGCCAGCGTTTTTATGGGGGATACGGGCTCCCTTGCCCTGGGAGGCTTTGTGGCGGCCACGGCTTATGTCCTACAGATGCCGCTCTATATAGCCCTGGTCGGGGTGATTTATCTGGCGGAGGTTTTTTCCGTCATTTTACAGGTGACTTATTTTAAATGCACCAATGGACGGCGGATTTTTAAAATGGCGCCCCTGCACCATCATTTTGAATTATGCGGGTGGTCGGAAACGCAGATAGTAGCCCTTTTTACCATGATCACAGCTTTGATGTGCCTCCTGGCGCTCCTGCATATTTAGCGGATTTGGCCGCAAAGGGGAAAAGATACAAAATTAAGGAATGGAACGGAGAACACTTTTATGCAGAACATGAAAAAAACGCTTGTGGTCGGTTCCGGCATCAGCGGAATCGCCGCGACGGGTCTTTTGGAACAGATGGGATATGAAGTGATCCTATATGACAGCAATGAAAAACAGACGCTTACCCTGGAAACGGTAAAAGCCAGGCTCCCGGAGGGAAGCAGGGCAGAATGCATCCTCGGCGCGCTGCCGGAGGATATCGGGGAGCGTATCAACCGCGTGGTCTTAAGCCCCGGAGTGCCTACGGATCTTCCATGGATCCTGGAGCTGAGCAGTGCGGGCATCCCGGTGCTGGGCGAGATTGAGCTGGCGTATCGGATGGAGAAGGGAACGGTGGCGGCCATCACCGGAACGAACGGTAAGACCACTACCACAACGCTTGTAGGCGATATCATGAAGGCTTTCCTGGGAGAGGATAAGGTCTTCGTTGTGGGAAATATCGGGAATCCCTATACGCTTGAGGTGACTAAGACCGCTGCGGACAGCGTAACGGTTGGGGAGATCAGCAGTTTCCAGTTAGAGACGGTCCATTCTTTCCGCCCTCATGTTTCAGCGATCCTGAATATAACGCCGGATCACCTGAACCGACACCATACCATGGAAAACTATGTGGCAGTAAAGCAGCGGATCGCTTCGAACCAGACGAAAGAGGATATCTGTGTATTGAATGAAAATGATCCTTATACGGAGGATTTTATCGGGAAGTGCTCCGCGAGGGTGGTTCTTTTTTCTTCCGCGAGGGAGCTTCGGGACGGATATTATTTAAAGGGCGATAAGATATGTAAGGCAGTTTGCGGAGAGTCTGAGGAGCTTCTGGATATTCACAGGGATATGAACCTGGTGGGCATCTGCAATGTGGAGAATGTAATGGCAGCGATCGCCGTAGCGGAAGGCATGGGTGTTCCCATGGAAATCATTTTGAGGGTGATCCGCGGCTTCCATGCTGTGGAGCACAGGATCGAGTTTGTGGCAACCAAGGCGGGCGTGGATTATTATAATGATTCCAAAGGGACCAATCCGGATGCGGCGATCCAGGGAATCAGGGCTATGAACAAGCCTACTGTCCTGATCGGCGGTGGCTATGACAAACAGAGCGAGTACGATGAATGGATAGAGAGTTTTCAGGAAAAGGTCAAGTGGCTGGTGCTCATCGGCCAGACCCGTGAGAAGATCGCAGAGTGCGCAAGAAGACACGGATTTGACAGGATCCGGTTTGCGGACAGCTTTGAGGAATGTCTGAAGCTCTGTACACAGCTTGCAGAGGAAGGGGATGCGGTGCTGCTTTCCCCCGCCTGTGCCAGCTGGGGAATGTTCCCGAATTATGAGGTACGGGGCAGGATATTCAAGGAATACGTCAATGGATTATAAGGAGTGAGGATATGGCTTCCCGTGCGATTGCAAGAACGAAGAGAAAAGAACAGTCAGAATATTATTTTGATTACAGCCTGCTTTTCATTGTGCTTTTTCTGCTGGGATTCGGCCTGGTGATGATCTATTCCACCAGCTCCTATGAAGCCTATCAGGATTACAAGGATTCGGCGCATTACCTGAAAACACAGCTGTTGGCCAGTATTCTCGGCCTGATCGCGATGATCGTCGTGGCGAATATCCCTTATCACTTCTGGGAGAAGTTCGCTGTGCTGGGTTACGTAGTGTCCTTCGGGCTGATCTTTCTGGTCAAGACCCCCCTGGGCATCAAAAGCCATGGAGCCACCAGGTGGTTTAGGATTCCCGGCATCGGTCTGTCCGTGCAGCCTGCGGAGATCGTGAAGCTGTGTATGATTCTGTTTTTGGCCTGTCTGGTCTGCAAGCTGGGCAAAAATGTGCGGACCTGGAAGGGGATCATCATCATGGCCCTCTTCGCAGTGCCCCATGCAGTCATGATCAAGGTTGTCACCCAGAACTTAAGCTCCGCCATCATTGTGGTGGGAATCGCTGCCCTGATGGTATTTGTGGCGGATCCCCATTATAAGAAATATATTGTTGTGGGCGGGATTGGCTGCGCTGCCGTGGCCGCCCTTGTATTCTGGATCGTCACCTCCGATACCGCAGCAGGTTTAAGCTTCCGTTTTACCCGGATCAATACCTGGCTGCATCCTGAGACAGATCCTACGGATACAGGCTTCCAGACCCTTCAGGCACTTTATGCCATCGGCTCCGGGGGCATTTGGGGCAAAGGCCTGGGCCAGAGTATGCAGAAGCTTGGGTTTATTCCCGAAGCGCAGAACGATATGATCTTTTCCATCATCTGTGAGGAGCTGGGACTGTTCGGCGCGGTGGCCATCATCCTGATGTTTTTGATGCTTCTCTGGAGACTGATGATCATTGCCAATAACGCGCCTGACCTGTTCGGTTCCATGCTGGTGGTGGGCGTGATCGGTCATATCGCCATACAGGTGATCCTGAACATCGCGGTAGTGACCAACAGTATCCCCAATACAGGGATTTCCCTTCCCTTTATCAGCTATGGGGGCTCTTCGGTCATGTTTTTGCTGATTGAGATGGGGCTGGTCTTAAGCGTTGCCAAGCGGATTCAGTTAAAGGAAGTATAGGCACAGGAGAAATAGCGTATTCCGAACGGAATAGTATGGGATTTAAGGACCCCTTGAATTCAATTTTGGTACAAGATACGGGGCTGTTGTCCTCCACATAGAATAGAATAGATTGAAGTGAAAAGCCGGTTGGTGTAAAATGGATTCTATTCATATTCATGGAGGCGTCTGTTTACAGGGTAAAGTCAGGATCCAGGGGTCGAAAAATGCGGCGCTCCCCGTCCTGGCCGCAACGATACTGACGAAGGGGATCAATCTGATTCATAATTGTCCGAAGATAGCGGATGTTTATCTGATGCTGGAGCTGCTTCGCAGCCTTGGCTGTGTCGTTTCCTGGGAGGAAGACGGAGTCCGGGTGGATGCGAGGAATGCAGCGCCCAATAAAATGCCGGTAAGCGCCATTAAAGGGATGCGCTCCTCTCTTTGCCTGCTCGGCGCACTTTTAGGGGAGGCGGGCGAGGTCGCCATGGAATATCCGGGCGGCTGTGTGATAGGGGAGCGTCCCATTGATCTGCATCTTGCCGCTTTTAGGAGCCTTGGGGCGGAGTTTAGGGAGGAGAACGGCATTATCTATGGAAATGCCGGGAAGGGTCTTATGGGCGCCCATATTGACATGCCGCGTTCCAGTGTGGGAGCTACGGAAAATACCGTACTGGCCGCCGTGTCCGCAGAGGGTGTGACCGTCCTGACAGGCGCCGCGAGGGAGCCGGAGGTGGAGACCCTGTGCAAATACCTGTGCCGGTGCGGCGCACAGATTGAAGGCATCGGTACAGACAGGCTGGTGATCGTGGGGGGAAGAAGGCTGTCCGGAACTGAGTTCGGCGTTCCAGCCGACCGGATCGTGGCAGGAACGTATCTGTTGGCATGTCTGGGAACTGGAGGAGCCGTGCTGTTGGAGGATGCCCCGGTATCGCACATGGAAGCGGTGGTCAGCTTTGCCTGCAGGATGGGGGCAGAGTGTCAGGAGGCGCAGGAGGGTCTATATGTACAGGCGCCCGGCAGGCTTTTATCGTGTGATCGGCTCACTACAGAGATTTATCCGGGCTTTCCTACGGATCTGCAGTCGGTAGCCCTGGTTGTTATGACCGCTGCGGAGGGAAAGTGCCTGATAGAGGAAACAATTTTTGAGAACCGTTTCCGCATTCTTGAGCCGCTTCGCAGGATGGGCGGAAAGGTGCGCCTGATCGATGCGGGAAAAGCAGAGGTGGAGGGGCCTGTCTTCTTAAATGGAACGGAGACGGAAGCATGGGAGCTGCGCGGCGGAGCGGCGCTTGTGACGGCAGGACTCATGGCGGACGGGGAAACGATCGTTAAAGGATGCGATTATATTGACCGGGGATATGAGAATATCTGTCGGGACTTAAGAGAGTTAGGAGCAAGGATATACCGTGTTTGAAAAGAAGCGTAGGAAAAAGGGAATTGTCATTTTGATCGTCGTGCTTGTCCTGGCGGTTTCTCTGGCGGGCGGCGCGTCCTATGTCCTGAAAAAGTATACGGTGCAGACGGTTTACGTGAAAGGAAACATGCACTATACCCAGGAGGAGATTCAGGATATTGTGATGAAGGGGCCTCTTGGACATAATTCCCTTTACCTGTCCTTCCTATATTCGAAAAAAGGGGTGGGAAATATCCCTTTTGTGGATGCGATGGATGTGAATATCCTGTCGCCGGATACCATAGAGATCCTTGTGTACGAAAAATCCCTCGCAGGGTGCGTGGCTTACATGGATTCCTATATGTACTTCGACCGTGACGGGTATGTGGTGGAATGCTCCAGCATGACGACTCCCGGCGTTCCCCAGATTACCGGCCTGACCTTTGACCATGCTGTGCTTGGGGAGCGTCTGCCGGTAGAGGACGAGGAAATCTTTGACAGTATCATGGACCTGAAAAAGCTTTTGGACAAGTATAAACTGACGGCGGACAAGATTTTTTTCCATTCCTCGGACGATATAACGATTTATTTCGGAAATGTAAAAGTGGCGTTAGGAGACGATCGGGCGAACCTGGAAAATAAGGTGATGCGGCTTCCCCAGCTCCTTGCAAAACTTGAGGGGGAATCCGGCACTTTGCGGATGGAGAATCTGACGGAGGATAAGACCGGTGTGACCTTTCAGAAAAACGGGGAATAGCGGCTGATATTTTTACGGAAATTATAAATTTCTTCAAAAAAATATGAAAAAATGGGTTGATTAATTTCAAAAATGATTATATGATAGTTTTATGAGTCTATTGGATAAAGGAGGGTAAACCTTTGCTGGAGATTATGACAAACGAGGCAGTGTCCGGCGCCAAGATCATTGTAGTTGGAGTGGGCGGCGCCGGCAATAATGCTGTTAATAGAATGGTAGACGAGCAGATTGACGGAGTGGATTTCATTGGGGTGAATACGGACAAGCAGGCCCTGCAGCTCTGTAAGGCGCCCAGGCTGATCCAGATCGGGGAGAAGCTGACCAAGGGACTTGGCGCAGGAGCCAAGCCTGAGATCGGGGAGAAAGCTGCGGAGGAGAGCTCAGAGGAACTGACCTCTGCATTAAAAGGGGCTGATATGGTGTTCGTGACCTGCGGCATGGGCGGCGGAACGGGCACGGGAGCTGCTCCTGTCGTTGCAAGAATCGCGAAGGAAATGGGGATCCTTACCGTCGGCGTCGTTACAAAGCCTTTCCGTTTTGAAGCAAAGGTGCGCATGAGCAATGCGCTCATGGGAATTGATAAGATAAAGGATCATGTGGATACCCTGATCGTGATCCCCAATGATAAGCTGTTAGAGATTGTAGACCGCCGCACTACGATGCCGGAAGCGCTTAAGAAGGCGGATGAGGTCCTGCAGCAGGCTGTCCAGGGCATTACGGATCTGATCAATGTTCCTGCCGTCATCAATCTGGACTTTGCGGATGTGCAGACTGTTATGAAGGATAAGGGAATCGCCCACATCGGTATCGGCGTAGGGAAGGGCGACGATAAGGCGCTGGAGGCCGTCAAGATGGCGGTGGAGAGCCCGCTTCTGGAGACCTCCGTTTCCGGAGCTACAGATGTTATCATTAATGTATCCGGGGATATCACCCTGGCAGACGCCAATGATGCGGCAAGCTACGTCCAGGATCTGGCAGGCGACGAGGTGAACATCATCTTCGGCGCAATGTACGATGAGTCCAAGTCTGACAGTTGCACCATCACTGTGATTGCAACCGGAATCGAGGACGCTATGGACGCGCCCCAGGGCAGGGGGATCGGCGGCTTCCGCTCTGTACCCAATAACTTGCAGAATATCAATGTCCAGCCGAATCCTCCCCAGAGGAATTATCAGAATCAGAACGGCTATGCGCAGCAGCCCACAGCCCGTCCTGTAACTCCGTTAAAGCCTTTAAGCGGTCTCAACCGTCCAACGGATATCCGCAGTTCAGTGGAAGAGAAATCCCTTAAGATTCCTGACTTCCTGCAGCGCAAGTAACCGCGCATAAGTTTAGGATATAACCCGGGATATCATCCCGAATACATAGCCCCTCCGTATCGTCTGATATGGAGGGGCTTTTCTTGTGCGCCGCCGGGCGCACATTTTCCCATGTCGAATCTTTGGGATAAAAATAGATAGAAGTCTGACTTATTCTGACAAATTCCATGCCTTAAGAAGTTTATACTGATTATGAAGGGTTGACAGCAGCGGGGAAACGGATGGAAAGCAAGCAGATCAGGGGGTGCCGGAGGAATGCGGTATGAGGTTTATCTGGATAATCTTTTTCTGGTCAATTTCCTGATGAATCTCTTTTGCCTTGAACTGACCAACATAAGCCTGAAAAAATGCACCTCCCGGCGGAGGGTGCTGGCGGGCGCCGCTTTTGGGGCGCTTCTCTATCTTTTCCCGTTCCTGGTGCCCGGAAACGTTTTCCTCAGGGTATCGTCAGCTTTCCTGGTTTCGGCAGCGGGTATGCTTTTCATCGTATTTCCGATTAAGGGAATAGGGACCGCGGTTCGTGTCGCAGAGCGTCTTTTTCTTTGCACCTTTCTGATGGGGGGCGGCATTCTGTTCCTGATCCGGCTGTTCCCGGCAATGCGCGGGGCGCTGACCAGCGTCCTGGGGATCCTGGGGATCGGGGCGCTGCTGTTTATGGAGATCACCTATTTGGTGGAGAAAAGTGGGAAAGCCGGAGATATTTACGAAGCCGTACTCCTGGGAAATGGAAGAAAAGTGGGGGTGCGCGCCCTGATTGACACGGGAAACAGTCTGATAGAGCCGATCAGTGGGAAACCGGTATGTATCCTGGAAAAGTCGGTTTTTGAAAAGCTGTGGTCCCAGGATGCTCCCCGGGGTTTTCGGGCAATCCCCTATCATAGTGTGGGAACCAGGAGTGGGATCCTGCCGGGGTATCTGATCCCGGAGATACATATTGAAGTGGACGGAATTCTGCACAGATGCATGGATGTATATGTGGGGCTTGTGAATGAAAGGCTTGCAGGCGGGGGAGAGTACAGTATGATCTTAAATCCAAGGGTGTTAAAGGAGGAAGGCTATGATCATAAAGATCGCGTTGCCCGGAAGGCTTCATTTTAAAATGGTGCGCCGGGAGAGTATTTTGTCACAAAAGAAAGGGGATATTCATTACATCGGCGGAACGGAGGTCCTGCCGCCGCCTCTGGAAGCGCAGGAGGAAAACCAGGTCATAAGGGATCTGGGAACAGAGTATGAGGATGAAGCCAAGTCTATCCTGATCGAACATAATCTCCGCCTGGTGGTATACATAGCCAAGAAATTCGATAATACAGGGGTTGGGGTGGAGGATCTGATCTCCATTGGAACGATCGGCCTGATCAAATCCATCAATACCTTTAATCCCGGCAAAAATATCAAGCTGGCGACCTATGCGTCGCGCTGTATCGAAAATGAAATCCTGATGTACTTAAGAAGAAATAATAAGACCCGCCTTGAGGTATCCATTGACGAGCCGCTCAATGTGGACTGGGACGGCAATGAGCTGCTTTTATCCGATATCCTGGGCACGGACGAGGATGTGATCTATCGGGACCTGGAAAATGAGGTGGAGAGAAAGCTCCTGTTAAAGGCCGTGGGCAAATTGTCCGACAGGGAGAAAACGATCATCAATCTCAGATTTGGTCTGGGAAGCCGGGACGGTCAGGAGATGACGCAGAAGGAGGTCGCGAATCTGCTGGGGATTTCCCAATCCTACATATCCAGACTGGAAAAGAAAATCATGAAGCAGCTGAAGCGGGAGATGAGCAGCTGCCTGTAAAAGTAACTTCTGGGGCAATCTTTCTTAAGACTGCCCCTTTTCAAATGGGCGGGAATGGTATATACTATAAGGAAACGCCCAAGGGCGCGGATAAATGAGGTTGAACAAATGATCTTACGGGAAAATATTCTGTCCATGGAGTATTTGAAAAAAGCGGAGTTTACAGGAAGCTGCCAGGGGATGCGCTATCGTCTGGAGGGGATCATGCGCGGCCAGGAGAAGGTGCTGAAAGTAACGGTATGGCCGGAACCCTTCAATTATTGGAAAACGCCGGAGGAAGTCAAGGAGAGCGAGTTTTTTCCTTTTGCGGAGGAAGGCGTTGTGGCCGCGGTGGAATGGATGAACGCCCGATTGGCGCAGGAACCGGAGAAGTGGGATCATTCGTGGGAACGTTGGACAGACTATCGTATGGGGTGAAGCAATAAATGTTAAAATATTTTGTACGGGATATGTATGGCGCCCTGCGTTTTCTGCCTATCGGCCTGGTGATCGGAATATGGCTGTCGCTATGCTTCAGGCGGTAAATGTCCGCAGGAAAAGGCGGGGAGCGCGTCCGGTGCGCGTATTTCCCGCGGCAGCCTTCTGTATCAGTCTTGCCATTATTGTGAGCATGACTCTTTTGTCAAGGGAAGGCGGCCCGGGAAAGAGGCTCGATCTGGAGCTGTTCTCCTCCTTTGGGATCAACAGCAGGAATAATGCATATGTGCTGGAAAATATCCTGCTGTTTGTTCCTTATGGATTTGTATGTGCGTGGAATTTTAAAAGACTCCGCAATTTTTTCCTGTGTGCGGGAACAGGACTTTTGACCAGCTTCTGCGTGGAATCCCTGCAGCTTTTTACGCAGAGGGGAATCTTTCAGATAGACGATATCCTGACCAATCTGTTTGGCGCGATGGTCGGCTGGACGGTTTTTACGGTATGCTGTCTGGCAGGGCGGCTTTTCGGCAGGAAAGCCGGAGGCAGGGGAAAAATCGGTAAAGAGGAAGGTGCGGACCGATAACGGGAAAGGGAGGCGCATAAGAAAAGGAGTCTTATGCAGTGAGATAATTGCGCATGGTGCGCAGGGCATTTTTTTCAAGTCTTGAAACCTGCGCCTGGGAGATGCCTATAATCTGCGCCACCTCCATCTGGGTCTTGCCCTCGAAGAAACGCAGGGAGATGATCTCATGCTCGCGGTCGTTTAGTTTTTTCATTGCCTCGCTCAGGGAGAGATGTTCCACCCAGTTCTCTTCCTTATTTTTTTTGTCGCTGATCTGGTCCATGACATAGAGGGTATCTCCGCCGTCGGTATAAATGGGCTCATAGAGGCTCATCGGGTTCTGTATGGCGTCCATGGCATAGACGATATCCTCCTTGGAAATGCCGATTTCAGCGGCGATTTCCTCAATGGAGGGCTCCTTCAGGTTTTTCCGCGTGAGATGCTCCCTGGCATAGATCGCCTTGTATGCGGTATCCTTCAGGGATCTGGATACGCGGATCGAATTGTTGTCCCGCAGAAACCGTCTGATTTCGCCGATGATCATGGGAACCGCGTAGGTGGAAAATTTGACGTTGAGGGAGGCGTCGAAGTTGTCGATTGCCTTGATCAGACCGATGCATCCGATCTGAAAGAGATCATCCACATTTTCACTGCTGGAGGAAAAGCGCTTGATGACGCTGAGCACCAGCCTTAAATTGCCTTTGATGTATTGCTCCCTTGCCTCCTTGTCCCCGGATGCAATTTTTGCAAAAAGCTCCTCCTTTTCCGATGCTCCCAGAAGGGGGAGCCTGGATGTGTTCACACCGCAGATTTCAACCTTACCCTGTGCCATAGCTGTCGCCTCCCGATTTGAATTTGACGGATATTGTCCCGGTTATCTTCCGCAGTCTGAGAACGGCAGGCTTTTACAGGCTTCCGTTTCCTGCCGTCAAAAATAGTATGCGCAGGAAGCCCGGAACATATACCCGCAAAAGAAGGATTTTCTGAGGCGCTTTTTTACCGGAAGGCGCATATATTATAAGGAGGCTATCAGAAGCTGACGGTGTATAAAAATGTTATTGTATTCCGAACTGAAATGTAAGGATGTGATCAATATACGGGACTGCAAACGCCTTGGAAGGGTGGAGGACCTGGAAATAGACGAGTGCAGCGGGTGTATCTGCAAGATCATTGTTCCGGGCTGCAACAGGCTGTTTTCCTTTTTGCACGCGGAGCCCAACATTGTCATTCCCTATAAGGATATCAAACAGATCGGACCGGATATCATCCTGGTGGATATTCATTGCTGACCGCGATTAAAAATTGACAGAATCCGGTCCATAAGATAAAATAAGATAAAATAACAGCCATACGAAGGCGTAGCGGGAGGTACAGGAATGAGGTGTCCATTTTGCGGTCATGAGAATACCAGGGTAATAGATTCGCGCCCCATTGAGGAAAATAATTCCATCAAGCGCAGGAGGGTCTGTGACGAGTGCGGCAAGCGTTTTACGACCTATGAACAGGTGGAGACGATTCCCTTGATCGTCATTAAGAAGGATGAAAACCGTGTGGCATATGACAGGTCGAAGATAGAGAGGGGAGTGCTCAGGGCATGCTATAAGCGCCCCGTGAGCGCAGAACAGATCACGGGACTTGTGAATCAGGTGGAAAACGAGATCTTCAGCATGGAGGTTCCGGAGATTTCCACGCAGGCGATCGGGGAGCTGGTGATGAACCGGCTGAAGGATTTGGACGGGGTGGCTTACGTCCGGTTCGCTTCCGTATACCGTGAATTTAAGGATGTGAATACCTTCATGGAGGAGTTGAAGAATATTCTGAAATAAGTGAGGAAATGCGAGGGATGCTTGAGCGTTTTTATCCGGATGTAGAGGCGGACAGTGCCTATGACATCGATTATGACGGACTGTATAAGGAAGGATACCGGGGAATCATTTTTGATATTGATAATACGCTTGTTCCCCACGGGGCGCCGGCGGACTCGCGTGCAGTCGCTTTGTTTGATAGGCTGCACCGGACAGGCTTTCAGACGCTCCTTTTATCCAATAATAAGGAGCCAAGGGTGAAGATGTTCAATGACGATGTGGGCTCGCGGTATATTTATAGGGCCGGCAAGCCGGGGCGCAGGGGATATGTGCGCGCCATGGAGCTTATGGGCACGGTCCCGGAAAACACTTTTTTTGTAGGGGACCAGCTCTTTACGGATATATGGGGGGCGAAGAAAGCGGGAATACGCACTTATCTTACAAAGCCCATCCATCCAAGGGAAGAAATCCAGATCGTGCTGAAAAGAAGGCTGGAATGGATCGTATTATTTTTTTATCATAGAAGGAAACGGAAAGAAACGGTATGAATACAGGAAGAATAAGCGAAGGGCCGGAAGGAGGGGGAGCTGTGGGGATTGACGGTTATACAAGAACCTGTGGCCTGATCGGGAATCCGGTGGAGCATACCCTGTCCCCGGTCATTCATAATTCCCTGGCGGCGCTTCAAGGGGAGAACCTGGCCTATGTTCCCTTTCATGTGGGGGATGGGCTTCTTGAAGAGGCGGTAAAAGGAGCATATGCGCTGAACCTTTTGGGATGCAATGTAACGGTTCCCTATAAGAGCCAGGTGATGCGCTTTCTGAAAGAAATCGATCCTCTGGCGCGCAGGATCGGGGCGGTCAATACCCTTGTGCGTACTGAGGGCGGATTCAAGGGCTATAACACGGATATGCCCGGACTTTATCGGGCGCTTGTAAGGGATGGCGTGAAGATAGAAGGGGAGCGGGTGGTCATCCTAGGCGCAGGCGGCGTGGCGCGGGCCGTGGCAATGCTGCTGGCGGACAAGGGGGCTTCCAGGATCATTATTCTGAACCGTACCCCGGAGAGGGCACAGGTGATCGCCGACGAGATAAACAGGTATGTGGGCGGCGCGGTGTCTGAGGCGGGAGGATTGGGAGACTGGCAGGGGCTTCCGGGCGGCTTCCTGGCGATTCAGGCCACCAATGTGGGGATGTTCCCGAAGACAGACGGGGCTGTGATTGAGGATCCTGCTTTTTACCGAAGGGTACATACGGGATATGACCTGGTTTTCAATCCATCCTGTACCCGTTTTATGCAGTTGGTCAGGGAAGCCGGGGGAAGGGCTTATGGAGGCCTTGGCATGCTGCTTTATCAGGGCGTGATCGCTTATGAGCTCTGGACGGGGAGGACGGTAAGCGATGAGCTGTCCGATATGGTTTATGGCAGGATGGAGGCGGCGCTGGGGCTTTCTGGAAAATGAGATATGGAGGCGGCGGTATGTGGGAAAGAGTAAACAAGGGAAATGTTGTGCTCATCGGCTTTATGGGAAGCGGCAAGACGACAGTGGGCATCAGGCTTTCCTATAAATGGAAGAGACCGTTTTTGGATACGGATAAGCTGATCGAATGCAGGGAAGGCAGGACTATCAGTGAGATATTCGCCGCAGAGGGGGAGGAATATTTCCGCGCGTTGGAGACAGAGCTGCTAAAGGAGCTATCCCTGAAGATACATAATCAGATTCTTTCCGTAGGCGGGGGAACGCCCCTGCGGGAGGAGAACAGGGATTTTTTAAAGCAGATCGGAACGGTGGTTTACCTGAGGGTGCGGCCGCAGACTGTGTATGAGAGGCTGAAGGGCGATACCACAAGGCCGCTTTTACAGGGGGAAGATCCCTTATCCAAAATTACGGAATTGTTGGATAAGCGTTGGAGGCTGTATGAGGAGGCAGCGGATCTTATCATCGATGTGGACGACATGGATATGGACGGGATACTGGAGAGGATCAAAGGGGTCTGAAGGAGAAGGCAAAATCAGGAGGACAGGAAATGAAGATTTTAGTGATAAACGGACCGAACCTGAATTTTTTAGGGATTCGGGAAAAAAGCGTTTATGGAACGCAGGATTATCAATATCTGCTGGATCTGATCGCACGGAAGGGTGAAAGGGAGGGCGTGGAGATTAATGTTTTCCAGAGCAACCACGAGGGAGCGATCATTGACCGGCTTCAGGAGGCTTATTATGACGGAACGGACGGCGTCGTGATCAATCCGGGCGCCTTCACCCACTATAGCTATGCCATCCGGGACGCCCTTGCCAGCGTATTTGTGCCCAAGGTGGAGATTCATATCTCCGACATCACGCAACGGGAGGAATTCCGGAAGATTTCCGTGACGGCGCCTGTCTGTGATAAGCAGATTTATGGGCAGGGGCTGGACGGGTACCTGCAGGCGATCGATTTCATATTACAGAAAGCGCAATGAAAAAAATCCATATTTTTGAAAAAAAGAGTTGAAAAACGAAACCATTTATTATACACTATTAAAGACCTGAATTCATTCTTAGAGAAATAAACGCGAAGACTATAGGAGGAATATTTTTATGATTTCTGCAGGCGATTTCAGAAATGGCATTACGATCGAGGTTGATGGCAATATTTTCCAGATCATCGAATTCCAGCATGTAAAACCGGGAAAGGGCGCAGCTTTCGTGAGAACGAAGCTGAAGAACATCATCAACGGCGGCGTGGTTGAGAAGACCTTCCGCCCTACTGAGAAGTACCCCCAGGCACGTATTGATAGAAAAGATATGCAGTACTTATATGCGGATGGAGATCTGTTCTATTTCATGGATACAGAGACCTACGATCAGATCGCCCTGAATGTTGATACAGTGGGCGACGCCCTGAAATTCGTGAAGGAGAACGAGATGTGCAAGATCTGTTCCCATAACGGAAGCGTATTCTCCGTAGAGCCTCCCCTGTTCGTAGAGCTTGAGATTACGGATACCGAGCCCGGTTTCAAGGGAGATACCGCGACCGGCGCCTCCAAGCCCGCAGTTGTGGAGACCGGCGCGACGGTTTATGTTCCTCTGTTTGTGAACCAGGGCGATAAGATTAAGATCGACACCAGGACAGGGGAATATCTGTCCCGCGTATAATGTTTTCGTTCAGCATGGAAGCATTTCTGATCATATTCCGGGCTCCTGGAAATAAGTTCTATTATTTTCTGTAAATAATGATAGACAATTTGTTAAAAATATGATATGCTAATCAAGGTGATGTAATAATTTTGTAATATTTGCATCCGTAGTCTAATGGATAGAACGAAGGCCTCCGACGCCTTTAATGCAGGTTCGATTCCTGTCGGATGCATTTTACATCACCTTGATTTCATTTTTTTCGGAGAAAAGATACTGGAAACAAACTGTTCAGAAAGGCGATATTATGTGGAGAAGGAAATTTAACGATTTTTGTAATAAAATTATGAAGTACAGCATGATTGTTTTCCCGGTGCTCGTAGTTGTTGGGGTCGCGGCGACGGTGGCGATCGCGCTGGGCGCGGATAATCAGGAAGATTCCGAGATCGACGAGATTCTTGCGATTGACGGGCTCGCCGTAAAAGCGGAGGATCTGCCGGTATCCCAGGAGGCGGAGCCCCTTTCGGAGGACGTGGATGAATCCCTGGTCCTGAATGAGGACGAAGCGCTTACCGCTTTCATTTCCACTTATTATAATGCGCTTGCCCAGGGCGATCTGGAGACCATTAAGGGTATCAGCAATTTTGTAAAGGATACCGAAGTGATCCGTATCCAGGAGCTGGGAAAGTATACCGAGAGCTATCCGAAGATTGAGATTTATACGAAGCCGGGTCCGGTGGAGGGATCCTGGATCGCATATGTCTATACACTGGTCAAGTTCTATGGTTATGAGGATGAAGTGCCTGGATTTAAGGGCTTTTATGTATGCACGGATGAGGCCGGGAATTTGTATCTGAATGACGGTGAAACGGATGAGGCAGTCCTGGATTATATTAAAAGGGTCAGCAGCCAGGAGGATGTCATTGACCTGAATAACCGTGTGAACGCGGAGTATAATGAGCTGATGACCTCAAAGGAAGAGCTTTTTGAATATATCAGTGAACTGGAGAAGGAAGTCAGCATCGTTACAGGAGAGGCGCTCGCGAGTCAGGCTTCGGATAATGACGCCAACGGGGCAGAAGATTCAGAGGGCGAAGGAGCGCCGCAGGAGAGCGCAGGACAGAACCTGACCGGAACAGCTACCACGGCGGTGAATGTCAGGGTCTCAGATAGTGAGCTCGCCGATAAGCTCGGCAAGCTGACGGCAGGAGAGCAGGTTCAGGTGGTTGAAGTGCGTCAGAACGGCTGGACCAAGGTCGTTTACGAAGGAAAAGACGGATATGTGAAATCGGAGTACCTGTTGGTTACAGGAGACGGAGCGGAAGAGATACCGGCGAACGGAGCTGGGCAGAATACACAGACTCAGGATCCGTCGGCAGGGGGAGATGCAGGGCAGTCTTCTCAGGGAACTGTCACCAAGGTCGCAACTGCCAATTTAAATCTGCGCAAGGAGACCAGTGTTTCATCTGATAAGCTGGGAACCGTTGTGGGCGGTGATACCGTGGAGGTGCTGTCAGAGTCGGGCGAATGGAGTCAGATCCGTTATAAAGGCATGGTCGGATATGTGAAAACTGAGTATTTGAGATAAGGGAATAAAAATCTGAATATTGCAGATAATGGAAAGGGATGCCGCAAAGGCATCCTTTTTTTCAGGAGGAGCATATGAAATTACAGGAAGCGGCCATTTACAGGGAAATTCAGCGCAGCACGGAAAACGCCATGACTGCCATTGATACGATCTCGGATAAAATATATGACGATCAGCTGGCAATGCAGGTATCCAGGCAGGCGCTTCAATATTCTGAAATCCATAACCAGGCTGTGGAAAAGCTGCTGCAGGGCAGGGAGGAGCTATATCACAGCACGCATTTGTCAGATTTCGCGCTGAAAGGCGGGATTCATTACAATACCCTGCTGAATACCAGCACAGGGCATATTGCAGAGCTTATGATCCGCGGAAGCAATCAGGGAATTGTAGCCATGAATAAAATTCTGAACCACAACAGCGAGGCGGGGGAGATGCCTACGGCCCTGGCAAAGCAGCTGATCCACTTTGAAGAGCAGAATATTGCCAGGCTGACGAAGTATCTGTAATGGTGAAAAGCGGAATTTCATTCCGGGAAACATGTGAAGAATCCGGAACAAACGTATTCCGTTATATTTGTATACATGTATATTTTCTTGTGCAAATTGTATAGAAAGACCGAAAAAACTTTTTCAATTTAGTGAGAAAAAGTGAATTGTGAAAATGCTTTTTTCGTTATATAATATTCCGTGGGACAAGGGCGTCAGACGGCACAGGTATGTTCCTGTGCCTTTTTTGGTATAACAGCAAGCGGTGCCTGAAAAGGATTCCGCCCGTGCGGCGGGGCATCCACGGTACACTACCTGACTCCTTGTAAACGAAGCGTGTATTTATAAAATAAAGGAGGACATGAAAATGTCATATGTTGACGAGGTATTTGATCTGGTAGTGGCGAAGAATCCCGCGCAGCCGGAATTCCATCAGGCTGTGAAGGAGGTGTTGGAGTCCCTTCGCGTGGTGATTGAGGCCAATGAAGAAGCTTACCGCAAGGACGCTCTTTTGGAGAGACTGGTGACTCCGGAGAGACAGATCCTGTTCCGTGTTCCCTGGGTGGATGATAAATAACGGTTTCCGCGTACAGTTTAACTCTGCGATCGGTCCCTATAAGGGCGGCCTGAGACTTCATCCTTCCGTAAACTTGGGGATTATCAAGTTCCTTGGTTTCGAGCAGATTTTTAAGAATTCCCTGACCGGCCTGCCCATCGGCGGCGGCAAGGGCGGTTCCGACTTCGACCCTAAGGGTAAGTCCGACAGGGAAGTAATGGCTTTCTGCCAGAGCTTCATCACCGAGCTTTACAAATATATCGGCGCTGACACAGATGTTCCTGCCGGTGATATCGGTACCGGTGCAAGGGAAATTGGTTATATGTACGGACAGTACAAGAGACTGACCGGTTTGTATGAGGGCGTCCTGACAGGTAAGGGTCTTACATATGGCGGTTCCCTGGCAAGGACTGAGGCCACCGGTTATGGTCTGCTGTATCTGACCGAAGAAATGCTCAAGTGCAACGGTCATGACATCGCCGGTAAGACGGTGGTTGTTTCCGGTTCCGGAAACGTGGCGATCTATGCGGTCCAAAAGGCACAGCAGCTGGGCGCTAAGGTGGTTACCGTATCCGATTCCACCGGCTGGGTATACGATCCTGAAGGAATCGATGTGGCGCTCTTAAAAGAGGTAAAGGAAGTAAAGCGTGCAAGACTGACCGAGTATGCGGCTGCAAGACCCAGCGCACAGTATCACGACAAGGCTTCCGAAGGCACGAATCAGTGGATCATCAAGTGTGATGTGGCCCTTCCCTGCGCAACCCAGAATGAGCTGAATCTTGAGGATGCTAAGACCCTGGTTGCAAACGGTGTAATGGCTGTGGCGGAAGGCGCAAATATGCCTACCACCCTGGAAGCTACGAAGTATCTTCAGGAGAACGGCGTCCTGTTCTGTCCCGGCAAGGCTGCCAATGCAGGCGGCGTAGCTACCTCTGCCCTGGAGATGAGCCAGAACAGCGAGAGACTGAGCTGGACCTTTGAGGAAGTGGACAGCAAGCTGAAGAATATTATGGTGAACATCTTCCACAACCTGGATGCTGCAGCCAAGAAGTACGGCATGGACGGCGATTATGTTGCCGGCGCCAATATCGCAGGCTTCTTAAAGGTTGCCGAGGCAATGACGGCACAGGGAATTGTATAAGGAAGGACAGTAACAGTTCAGCCGCGCCCAAGCCGAATAGATTCGGCAGGCAAAGGGCTGGCTGAACTGTTACGAAAGACGTGATAAAAGCCCTCGGGAGGTCGTAACGGAACCTCCGGAGGGCTTTGCTGTGAAACAATAAAATGGAAGCCGACGTCAGATGTTTCCTGTTCTGACGCCGGCTTCTTCTATGTAAACAGGAGGGGCCTGTAATGTTTAGGCGAAGCTGGACGACACCGATTCAGACAGCATCGGCAGCTCCATTTTAAAATGCGCATTTTGTTTTGAAGGAGAGCAGCTTATCCGCTTGCTTCTTTGTGAAAAGCGTTTTCCCTTCCCCTTCAAGCTGTATTTATCATACAGCAGAAATGTGTCTAAAATACATCCAAATACGAAAGAAAGGATGAAAAAGAATAAAGAAAATATAAATCCTACAGTGGGGTGGAATTTGACATCGATCCAATAGGGGGTGTATAATAGCCGTGAAAAAAAGAGCAAAGCAGCGCGACTTTGCCAGTCGAATTTATTGGGCTTCTGAATTTATTCGGCTTAGCGCGGAGCGGACTGTGACAATTCTAAGGAGATGGCAATGTTTCAAAATATCAAACAGTTATTTTCCATGCTCTGGAAATACGATAAAAAATATTACCTGGTCTTCTTTTTTACGATTCTTTTACAGGTGACGAATAACCTTGTCAATGTGGTGCTTCCCCGGTATCTCATTGATTATTTGACGCAGGATGAGATAACGCGTGCGGCAATTGTGGCAGGAATGCTGTGTCTTGCGGGCGTTGTCATCGGCGTGGGCTCTATTGTGCTGCAGTACCGGAAAAATCTGATCCAGCAAGGCTTTCATTTCCGTTTGACGGAAAAGCTCGCAGAATGTTCCCATTCTGTTCCCTACGAAAAATTTGAGGATTTCAAGGTCAGGGAAGAATATCAGTTTGCCGTGAAATGTGCGGATGAGGGCTCCGCTGGGAAAATACTGGACTATGTCCTGAACGCAGTCAGCCTGCTGCTTTCCCTGGCCAGCCTGCTGTATCTTACCTCCTATGTTGTCTGGTGGTTGTGGATGATCATCATCGTGAGCATCATCGTCAACACCGTTTGCGAATCCTACCGAATGAAATACCATTACGAAGGCACCCGTTCACAGAATGCGGTGGACATGCGTATGCTTTATGCCAGGGACCGGCTGACGTGGAAGGCTTTTGCGAAGGAAGTCCGCTTGTTTCACATGTATGATTATGTGGTGAAAACGGCAGAGCATTATATCGATGCCTTGTCAGCCATCCAAAAGGAGCGGGCGACGAAGACCTTCAGGGCCTTGTTCTGGAGTTACCTGGTCAACGGTCTCCAGATGATCGCCGTATATGGGTATGTGGGTTATGAATGTTATCGGGGCAGTTTCTCTATCGGGGAGTTTACCCTGCTCACCCTGGCCATCCTGTCCGTCAGCCAGCTTACCGCAGGCATAGCGTCGAGCTATATGGAAGTAAAACAGCAGGGGGAGTATCTGAAGGATTATTTTTCCTTCCTTTCTTACGCCGAAGCCCAGCCTGGTGCCCGCAGCGTAAGAACTAAGGCGGGCTTTGAAATCACCTTTGACCAGGTCCATTTTGCCTATCCCGGAAGCGACAGCGAAGCGGTCAAAGGGGTATCCCATACCTTTCAGGCGGGGAAAAAATATGGCATTGTAGGGGCTAACGGCTCCGGGAAGACCACCTTCATCCATCTTTTGATGGGATTATATGACGCTACTTCCGGCCGGATTTTACTGGACCAGTCCCCGGTTCAGGATTTGGACAGGGAACAGTACTATGGCCTGTTTTCCCCGGTGCTGCAGGATTTTAACCTGTATGCGTATACAATTCGCGAGAATATTGAGATGGCTTCGGAAAAAGACGACGATAAAACCAGGGAATTGATGGATAAAATGAACATCGCTGACCGGATAGGGCAGCTTCCCGGGAAAATCGACACTTACATCACCAGCGAATATGAAGACCAGGGAACGGAGTTTTCCGGCGGCGAACAGCAGAAGATAGCCATCATGCGGGCATTTTATAAGGATGCACCCATTTTGGTCCTGGACGAGCCCACATCTGCCCTGTCGCCTAAAAGCGAATACGAATTATATGGCGAGATCAATGGATTGGCAGCTGACAAAACTGTATTTTTTATTTCCCATCGGATGGCAAGCTGCCGGATGTGCGATGAGATCCTGGTATTTGACCAGGGAAGGATTGTGGAATGCGGAACCCATGAGGCCCTGATGCGGGAGCAGGGGTTATACCACCGGATGTTCCAGGCCCAGGCCAGCCTTTACGCGGAGGAAAATTATGAAGAAAATGAAGAGCGTCTTTCAAACGACAATTGAATTATTGGCCATGACTTACCCGCTGTCCCGGGCAAACACATGGTATACCATCCTGAATTCCCTGATCCGGACGGCAAAAAATATGGCAGTGATTTTGATGCCCGCCCTCCTGTTAAATGCGATTGGGGGCGCAAAAAGCTTCCGGCAGATTTTCGGCATCGTGCTGGTATATACTGTCCTCGTCGTTACGGCGGACATGACCTCCAAATCCTTCAGCCTGCAGCTGACCGCCCTGGGCTATGGGCTGAACAACAAGGCTGCGCTGACGGTTGGAAAGAAGGGGATGAAGATTGATTTCAAGCACTGGGAAAATGCCCCGTCTTTGGAAAAAAGCCGCGAAGCGATGATCAGCACATGGATCTTCATGGGGGTCAATGACGTCATATTTGAAAACTTTTTCATGGCCCTTGCGTCCCTGGCGGTAATTTCCTATATCGTGGTCAGGGTCAATCCCCTCGTCTTCATCCTGCTTCTGCTGCTTGTAGGGGCGGGGCTTTGGTTTGACAGGAAACGTTCCGTGGCTGACTACGCCCTTGACATGGAGCGGGCAAAGGAAGAGAAGAAGAGCGATTACAATAAAAGAATCATATCTGATTTAAAATATGGAAAGGAAATCCGGCTTTTCCATGCCTCATCCTTCTTTTGTGAAAAATTCCGGGAATCCAACGGGAGGATGATGGCCATTGAGAAACGAAAGCAGCTGTTAACGGTCAAATACGGGGTGCTTTCGCAGGCCATTTCTTTTCTGGAATCGGGCCTGGTCTATTTCTTTGCCATACGGCAATTTGCCAGGGGGCTGCTGTCGGTAGGGTATTTCTTGACCTTTTTCAATGCGATCCGCGAGTTCGCCGACGCGCTGGCCACCCTGCTTCAGGTCTGGCTGGATCTGTCTGAAATCGACGACTATTACGGGGATTACCGGGGCTTTATGGAGATCCCCGAGGAAATGGATACCGGGGGCAGGACGCCTGGCTGCCGGGATGACTGCAGCATCCGGTTTGAGCATGTGTATTTTCGTTACCCGGGAAGCGAGACTGACACCCTGAAGGATATTAACCTGACCATCAACCCAGGGGAAAAAATCGCGTTCGTCGGGGAAAACGGGAGCGGGAAGACCACGCTGATGAAGCTGTTAATGCGGCTTTATGATGTTTCGGAGGGCGCCATCCTGGTCAATGGGGTCAATATAAAGGAATACCGGTATGACGAATACCTGCGCCTGTTTTCCCCCATTTTCCAGGATTACCAGCTCCACGCTTATTCTGTGCGGGAGAACATTGCATTTTTGGACGAAGGGGAGGATGCCCGCATTTGGGAGCTGTTAAAAGAAAACCAGATGGTTGGGGTGATTCAGGCCTGTCCTGATGGGCTGGAAACGTTTGTGACAAAGCTGCTGGATGAAAACGGCAGGGATTTCTCAGGCGGGGAAAAACAGAAATTGGCAATGGTGCGGGCACAGTATAAAAATGGCGGGATCTTCCTGTTGGATGAGCCGACCTCCGCAATAGACCCGATTGCGGAGATGGATTTCTTTGACCGCGTGAATACGATGATGAAGGACCGCATGGTCATATTTGTGTCCCACCGCATGGCCAGCACCAAATTTGCAGACCAAATATTTGTTTTGAAGGACGGAACCCTGGCAGAAAGCGGGAACCACCGCGACCTGATGAAAGCGGATGGGGTATATGCAGAGATGTATCAAATGCAGGCGTCCTATTATAGCAATACGGGGGCTGCCTGCAGATGAGCCGCCCATGTAGAAGGCGTAGCGTGAGCCGACTGTGCTGTTCTAGGGCTTGATAGATGCTTCCCATAACGAGAAAGGCATTGCTGAACGGCAATGCCTTTTTTGGCTTGTGTCCGTAATCTTAATCGAATCTTAATCTTTATGCCCTTCGCGGGAATGGCTTGAAATGCGCAAAAAGTGCCGGGAATGCCTATTTTAAGGGATTCCCGGCACTGTCTTGCAATGAGATAAGGTGAGGTAAAAAGGGCGATGAAAGCGTCTGATTAGTAACACATTAGTAACAGGCTTTTATTTTCTCAATTTCTGCCCTCAAGTCATCCAGGGACCGGTGCCCATAAACAGAATTGGTGAGATCTCCCTGGAAACTGTGGCCGAGCATGCGCTTACGGTCATTTTCATTGACTCCATATTTTTCGCATAAGGCGGAGAAGGTATGTCTGCAGTCATGGGGTGTATGCTTCTCTATGCCGGCGGACTCCAGCGCAGCATACATGGAGATGCGGAAAGCACCGGAACTTACTGCAAGCAGTTTCCCATCACGGGCAATGCGTCTTTTGACCAATGGGCGGATAGCGCTGTGGATGGGAACAATCCTATTTTTACCGGCAGCAGTTTTGACACCGCCCTGAAAATACCAGTTCTTAATGTCCACCCGGATAGTCTCATATGCCTTAATGCGGTAACCGGAGTAACACATGATCAGGATCATTTCCACAACAGGGTCGTCCTTATGCGCCCAGAGAAGGTGGAGGTCAGAATCGCTGAAAGGTACGCCGTGTTCATCATCGTCTGCAGTATTGATCTTCACATGGGCGGAGTAGTCCTTTTCACAAAGATCATAGATCTCCGCATATTTGTATATCTGGTGGAAGAGTGATATGATCAGTTCTTTGCTGGCATTTTTCAAAGTACATTGGTCAATGACCTCCTGTAAGTCCTGATGGCGCAGACCAGAGAAGGTTTTACCATGTAGAGCCTGGCAGTTTTGAAAGGCTGACTTGGTGGAAATCCTGCTGGATGCAGAATAGACACGGCTTTTATCCTGCTCATACTTCCAGGAATAGAAGTCATTATATACTTCAGAAAAAGTTTTCTTCTTTTCGGGTAGTTTTTCATCGGCTGATTTGGTAAGATTATAATCCGACAGGATACGCTGGACCAGGGAGCTGCCGCTGGTGTCAGCCTGTTCGCGGGAGGCGGCAAGGGTCTTTTCCATGCCAGGCGAATAGGTACCTGCGCGGTAAGCGGTCAGCACCGCAAAGCCAACCATCCAGTCATCCACATAGCATAATGCCTTTGGGGTGATGGGGGAGCCGTTCAGGGCGAATTCTGTAACAGGAGGGTGGACGGCGTAAGGGTTGCGCCGGCCTTTCCCAAGATACTTGATGGATCCGTAACCATTGGGGAGCTTGGGGTATTTTTTCCGCTTTGCCATGTCATCATCTCCTTAAATCGTACAAAAATAACACCTGAGCCAGAGGGAACAACAGTTCTGATTGACTTTGGGTGCCGGAGATGATACCATAATTTTGGTTAGGATGGATCATCTCCGTATGATCCGCAGGGGCATCATGTTGGCGCATGGTGCTCTTGCATTTTAGGGTATTGCAATTTCCTGTAAATTGTCATATAATATACTTAACAAGAGAGCCGAAAGCTAGAGTACACCTAGCCGCCGGCGTTATAAGTCCTAAAAGTAGCGCCTTAGTTTACCAGACGGAGGGCGCTACTTTTTGCGTGAAATAAAAACAACAAGAGTAATTACTGCGCAAAGCATAATCACAAATGAAAAAAGTTCTTCATATGTAACCATAGCACCAGCCTCCTTCCTTTTGCAAGTCCGGCGGCTGACATATCGCCCCTTCGGCTCCCCTGGCAAGCATATTATATTGAGAAAGTACAGGATGCTGTTGCGACGTCGCAACAGAACGGGAAAGACCCCACATTTTCACGAGGTCTTCCCGCATTTGTGTTCAAGAAATTAAGCATTCCAATTATAGCCGCAGTCCTGGCAGACACACTTTGATATGTGTTTCTGCTTTAGTTTTTGTTTTTTTGGAGCAAAAATCTTAGCAAGCAGGGCAATCCAGGTGAAGAAAAACCATTTAATAGGAACCCACCAGAAGCCGATGCAAACCCACCATATAATCCCGTGGTGTTTGTTTATTAGCTTTGTTTCTGTTACTACCTGCACGTTTACATTTTCACTACCACACTTTGGACACTTCATAATCATTATCCCCTTTTCTTTTGATGTTTTATTAAATCGCCGGAGCGGTTTAATCAGAATTCCTTTTGCGAAAAATTCATGATCAAGTGTTCGGAAGATTCGATGATTTCTTGAAATCTTGTATATTGTAACGGCTAAATCTGTATAGGGAATTATTATAATCCCAGCGTCTTCATAGCTTCCTGTGAAGACAAGAATTCATGGCAATCTGGGTCATTGGCAATTTCTTGCAGTATCTGCCGATCCCATTCATCGGGGGTCGCTTCCTCAATGCCGTTCCAAGAATGCTCTGAAATTTGCTTATCATGTGTTTTAAGGGTTTTATCAGCCATAATCCCTCCAATAAAAAGACCCCGGGCCCGAAGGACACCGGAGTACGTTCCATAATCGCCAACAAATCATTCTTTGAAGTGACTACATAATAACACGTTGTTATTCCGGTGTCAATGATTTTATACAATTGTTGTCGGCAGCAGCGGAGTGATTCAAAGTCTATGACACTTCCTTTTTGTACCTGTTCCGGTTTCTTGCCGCCAGCAAAAAAGCCTTTTCCATTGCAGGGGTCATTTCGGGGGAATCGTCATCGTATACGATCGGCATTTTGCCAGCCGCTTCGATCTCAGCAAGCTGTTCCTTAGTAAGCGATTGTCCTTTCTTATTCTCAATGGTAACTGTCATAATATTTCCCTTTATTTAGGTTCGGATAAGAATCTTGTTGCGACGTCGCAACAATCTGTTAGAGTTTCATACACTAAAAGGCATGGTTCGAAATAGATTATGTAGTTGTCGAGCCTTGCGTAAAGTCCATATTTTTCATGGTAACAATCAATGGCGTCCTTGAGAAACGCCTCTGTGACTCCAAGGTGGTCGGCCATTTCGTACAGATCCATGCATCCGGCCCGGTAACAGTCCACAATGCCATGCAGCCCGATCAGGTAGTTGTAGCTCCACATCCTGGCCTGGTACTCTTGTTTGATGTTATTTGGATCTTGCCGATCCAGGATGTTGCCAACGGTGGTATAGTAATGTCCAAGTTCCTCGGCCAGAACGCAGGCCTTACCGACTGACGTCTGTATGTTTTTCCTGATGGCGATCCGCTTTCCCTTCTGGCGGCCGTCATTGTAGAGCAGAGGCTTTTCCTTGACGGTGACGCCGACGGAATCGGCCTGTATCAGTAGATCTTCATAGTTCATAATTTTCCCCTTACTTTTATCTCCCTTATTGCCATCAATTTGTCTGCAATTTTTGCATAAGTGCTTCCTGCAGCACCTGGGAAAAATTCAGGTTATGTTCCAGTGCGGCAGCATTCAGCCATGCGGGCAGGGTTACGGTACGGTTCACAGAACGGTTATTGTTGCGCTCTCTTACGGAAGGCATATAGACATCAATCAGGACAACACGTTCATTGGTTTCGACATTTATATTGCATAACGGAGTTGGAGAAGGGATTTCTTCCCCATCTTCTTCTAATCCACACAGGACACAGCCAAGAAGCTCCCGTGCAGACAGAAAGGCATCATCTTCATTTTCCCCGCTGGTGGCGCAGTCAAGGTCAGGAAATACGACAGAGATTTCCTGATCCGGATCATACGAAAATACTGCAGGATAAAAATAACGATCTGTTTTCTTCTTCATAATCATAATTCCTTTCTATGATAGCTGGTTCGGGGCTACCTGAACCGTAGCCCCGATTGTCTTTCGATACTGTCAAGGGTTTTTCTTGGTATGTCTTTGTCAGGATGCTTAACAGTTGTTCGCCCCTTTTTTGTGGGATGCTTAAATTGATGATGGCTTCCAACTGTGTTTACTTCATACCATCCGTCTGCTTTCAGTATCTCAATGACTTCTTTCGATGAATAGCTTTTCATTTGTAGTTCCTCCTGACAATTATATAATAACACATATAATAATATTTGTAAAGGAGAAAAACAAATATATTTATATTTGTTATAAACTTAATGTTTAAAAATCGGGGCTGATGATCATTCTGTATTATAATTAGGTTCGTATAAGAATCCCGTTGCGACGTCGCAACAGAATGTAAAAGACCCTATTATAATCCCAGCGTCTTCATAGCTTCCTGTGAAGACAAGAATTCATGGCAATCTGGGTCATTGGCAATTTCTTGCAGCATCTGCCGATCCCATTCATCAGGTGTCACTTCCTCAATGTTGTCCCAAGAACGGTTCGAGAATTGCTGGACAATGAAATTCCATACAGAGGATGCATCCACATCATCCATTATTGTAATTGCCCCTAATATTCTTTCTTTGACTGCACTCATGAAATATCCCTCCTATTTGTAGACCTGCCCACGGTTATCAATTTTTTCAATATATAGAATATTGCCATCCCTGTCAAAAATAACCCTATAGTCCCCGATTCGCAGGCGGTAACCATTTTGACCTTGTAACTTTTTAATATCTCCCAACGGGATGGCGTTTATCGCATTAACGATTCGTTTTTGAGTATTGGGATCACGTTTACTCAAAAATTTTATTGCTTGTTTAGAGTAGCGGATTTCCAAAACAGCAACCCTCCTTTTAAGTCATCAGAAATCTTCATCATCCATAATACTATCTTCTGATGTATCAACCCCATCAGGAATTTCAATATCCGTCCTGACATGCGCCGCATTGGACATCAGGTGTTCCGGCTCCTGATCGGGGAAGTTGAGCACCTGGGCGCCGGCGGCAGTGGAGCGTTCCCATTCCTCCTGTAGTGTGAAGTCAACCATCTTTTTGCCGTGAGAATCAAGATCACGGTATTTTTTTACCATCGCCAGTTCTTTTATGTTGACCTCATCCTCGGGAAGTTTTGCCTTGAGGAAATAAGAAGCATTAACATGAAGGGCTCCACATATATAGGAAAGCATGTCTAAGTCAGGTTTGCTCACATTATTTTCCCAATTGCTGATGGTATTTCCGGTAGTATTTAATTGCTTTGCCAGTTCTGCCTGCTTTAATCCGGCCTCAGTTCGTGCAGTTTTTAGTTTCTCACCAAAAGTCATGTGATTGTCCTCCTTGCAGACCCATAATACAACATTATTTAGAAAAAGTAAATATAAATCACAAAAATCTTGAGAAAAATTTTGAAAACCTATTGACAACACAAAGATATTGGGATACAATGCAAGAAGACACAAGATAATTGTGATTGGAGGTATGAAATTGCAAACAAACTTGGATATAAAAAAGTATCTTGAAGAAAATGGAATCACGCAAGCATTTGTAAGTAAAAAAACGGGGATAAGTCGATCAAAACTTTCTATTGCCCTTAATGGAGAAAGAAAGCTAACTATCGATGAATATGCATTGATTTGTGGTGCATTGGGAGTAAATACAGATTTTTTTGTAAAACCCAAATTACCAGATGGGAATCCAATGGACTTTGCCGGGGATGTCCAGCTTGGCGAAGGGTCAAAGTGATAAACAGGCAAGGGTAATGGAAGGAGGTGAGAAGGTTATGGAAGTCAATTTTACAATGCTTGGGATTTATAGCCATACTGGCACTACCCTGGTTATGCTCGACGGAGCAACCTTGGAAGGCGTCAAGGAGATTAAATTTCATCACAAGGCCGGGTGCCGCCCGACCCTTGAGATCTCTGTAGATGCCGAGAAGGCGACAAGGAAGGTCGCCGTGCGTGGAGAAGATTGCACGGCGACCACGCAGCCTAAATAATGCTAATGGTCGGCTGGACGTAAAGAGTATCTCTTGAAACGTATCCCCTTCGGATCATGTTTGCTACCAATTTATAAAAATCATCTTCTGGTAGCTGAAGATAAACTCTGCAGTCCAGCTCTAGAGCGGTTCCGCCTTTTGCTTTTAGGAAGTCATAGAGCTTTTGTTCATCTTGCCGCATAAACGTCTTCTCCTTTCCTTGTACTCGGCTGTTGCAGCAGCCTGTATGTCAATTATAAGGGAGAAGCATAGCTCCTGCAAGGAGTAAGTTTTACGGTGGGTTGGGTGCTAAGTGGCAGACATGGAGGAATAGTGGAATGGGAGAGGACGTTCAGCCGAATCAGGACATTAGAAAGTACCTTAAGGAAAAAGGCATCACCCAGGCGCACGTGAGCAGGTTGACGGGAATAGACAAGATCAAGCTTTCTGTCGCCTTGAATGGAAAGCGGAAGATCACCATTGACGAGTACGCCTTGATCTGCGGGGCGCTCGGTGTGAATATGGATTTCTTTGTGAAGCCGCATTTACCGGACTTGAATGGAAAATGAGGTGGGGCTGCCCGTTTGAGTTGTAGCAGCCCCGTCTTGTGGCCTGGCGGATTATAAAGTTTTTTCTAAGTGATACGTGAACGAGCCATGCTGAAAATAAGATATGGCAACGATCTTGTATCCCAGCTTACACCATTTGTCCGCCAGACATTTTGAGTGTACTAGTCGTTTAATCATGACACCTTCCTTTCTCAAATGGCTAATCGACAGGCTACAACAGCAAAAAGAGGAAGGAAGGCGAGGGGGTGACCTGATGAGGGAGAACCTAAAAATGAAAGGAGCCATCAGAATGGGAGAAAGGGTATCAGTCGCGCAGGCGGCGCAGGAACTTGGGATTGCCCCGCAGGCAGTCCGCGAATACATGAAGCGGGGCCTGATCGACATTGGGTTGGTGCTCCCGAGCCTGGAAGGGCACACAAAGAAAAACCAGTACCTGATTTTCAGGAGGAAGCTGGACCGCTATACCGGGAAAACCGGTCTGCCGGGATAAGGGGTGGGGAACAGGATGGAGGGCAAAGTGGATGTCACCCGTGCCTTCCATGTGGTGTACAGCAACACCACACGCGTACATCTCCTTTTATAATAAAGGTGCGCAGCTGCCAACTGCGCACCGCATGGAGGGCATGGGTGGAACAAGAAGGAAAGGAGGAAAAATGAAAGGACATAACGACTGGACGATGGGGGAACAGGGTGGGATGAGCCCGCTGGAAGGCATCCTGACGGCTGTGTCCGGGATCAGCCTGTTCATGGCTGCCAGCGTGGATTTCAGCGAGCATACGCCTGGATCTGTGGCCCTATGCCTTGGCCTGCTGGCCATCAGCTGGGCGGCATACCGGGCAGCATGGCGTGAATCAGGGAAAGGAAGGAGGAAAAGGAAGTGACAAGGAAAGGACATGCCCTTGGGGCTGGTCCCCAAAGGGCAGAAAAAAAGCGCCCCGTCTCCTCGGCAGGAAACAACGGGGCACACAACCTGTTCCATGTTATTGTAGCATGGATGGCGGGAAGTGTCAACAACTTTATTCCGGGAATCCCGGCTGTTGTGGGGGGAGGTGGAGAAGGATGATGCTGTATAAATGCCATGTATGCCAGGGCATGTGTGACCCTGGGGAACTGGAAAACGGGGTCTGCTTCGACTGCCGCCAGGAAATGGCTGAAAAGGAAGCCAGGCGCAGCCTTGCAGCCCGTGTGGAGCTTAACAGGATGATCCGGGCGCGCCAGGCGGCGGCCGCAGGACAGGCAAATGGAAACGGAGGGATAATGTGATGGAAGGATATGAAGTACAGATCAGCCAGCAGGCTGGGAAGGTCCAGTGTGACTTTGAGGCAGCCAAGGCCTACCTTGGGGAAAGGCTGCAGGAATACAACGGCATCGTCTTTACGGAGGATACCAAGGCGGAAGCGAAGAAAACGGTTGCTTCCCTCAGGAAGGAAAAAAAGGCGTTCGCCGACAGGGTAAAAGAGGCCCGCATTGAGTACATGAAGCCCTTTGAGGCATTTGCCGAAAAGGCAGGGGAACTGCTGGAAATGTATGACAGGCCGATTGAATTCATCAATGGGCAGGTCGCCGAATTTGACCGCGCCCGCCTGGCAGAACGGAATAGGCTGGTCCAGCAGCTGTATGAGGAATACCTGGGGGACATGAAGGACATCCTCCCCCTGCACAGGATCCGCAACCCCAAATGGGATAACTCCACCACCACCAGGAAGGCAATCTGCGAGGAGCTCACGAGGCGCAGGCAGGAGGTCCAGGCCGCCATGGATGCCATCCACGGGATGCATTCGGACGCGTGCGAAAAGGCGGAAAGGATCTACCTGGAAACCTTTGACCTTTCCAAGGCGATGCTGTACATCAGCCAGTATGAGGAACAGAGGAAGCAGATGCTGGAAAAGGAGCAGGAGCGCATCAGGCGTGAGGAAGAGGAGAGGATCCGCCGGGAGGAGCGCGCCAGGTTTGAGGCTGAGCAGAGGGAGAAGGAAGCACTCCGCCGGGCGGAAGAGGAAAAACAGGAAGCATTAAGGCGGGCTGAAGAGGAGCGTCAGGAGCTGTTAAGGAGGGCCGAGGAAGAGCGTCAGCGTGCCGAGGCGGAGAAGCAGGCTGAGCTGGAACAGGCCAGGCAGGAGGCAGCCCAGGAAGCCATCGATGGCCTGATCGACCAGGAAGGCGGGGAGACGGACCTGTATGAGTACCGGATGGAGCTTTCTGCCGGCCAGAAGGAAAAGCTGGAAATGTACCTGGACAGTGTTGGGATTGAATGGGAGATGGTCTGATGGATAACATGTACATTTATAATTATGGGAGGGGCGTGCCTGAAAACGCCAAAAGGATGATCAATGGCGGCCGCCTGAAGGGCAAGACGGACATCAACCCTGTCTGGCGCATCAAGACCCTGACGGAGCTGTTCGGCCCGTGCGGCATAGGATGGTATTTTAACACAGTCCGGCAGTGGATGGAAACCAGCGGGGAAGAGACTGCTGCCTTTGTCAACATAGAGCTGTATGTCAAGATAGATGGGGAATGGTCCAAGCCGGTCTTCGGTACCGGCGGGAGCATGTTTTCCAAAAGGGAGAAAGACGGGCTCAATGTTTCCGATGAATGTTTTAAGATGGCCACGACGGATGCCATTTCCGTGGCATGCAAGAGCCTTGGCATAGGGGCGGATGTCTACTGGAATGATGATGCCACAAAGTACCCTACCCAGACCCAGGCGGTGCCGGCGCCCCAGGCGGGTGCTGGCGGTGCCGCAGGGAATGCCCAGGGACAGCAGGCCGTGCCCGGCGGCCAGGACCCTGCCGGCAGGCTTGCGCCGGTCATGGCAGAACTTGCCCGGATCGGGTACAGCGCGGTTTCCGTCTGCAGGACTTATAACCTCAGGAGCATATATGACATGTCAGACCTGCAGATCAAGAATTTCCTTAAGAAGGCGGCAGCAATGCCGGATAAGGCAGGTGCATGATGGAATTCCGGGGAAAGGTATCCGGCCTGACGCAGGATTATGAGACAGGGAAATATGTGGTTTCCTTTGCCGTGGGTGACAGGAATGAGTTCCTGCCCGGCTATGATTCCATCAAGGATGCCGACATCCTGGATATCAGGGTGGTGAAGCACCGCAGGAAAAGGTCCCTGGATGCCAATGCCTATGCCTGGGTCCTGATGGGCAAGATCGCATCTGCCTTAAGGACCAGCAAGGAAGAGGTCTATGAAGAGATGCTGAGGAGGTACGGGGTCCTGTATGAGGATGAAGACGGGTATATAGCCATCACCCTGAAGGCCTCAGTGGACATCATGAAACTGGAAGGGCACTGGCAGCTGGTCCTTGACAATGGCGCTTCCAGGACGTATGCCATGGTGAAGGGATCCAGCCAGTATGACACCAGGGAAATGAGCCAGTTCATTGACGGGGTGGTATATGAAGCGAAGGGGCTTGGGATAGAAACCCTTTCCCCAAGGGAACTGGAACATATGAAACTTGGGTGGTCCCCCTGAACCTTTTGGGGAAGGGGCACTGCCTTTGGCTTATGGTTGAAACACCGGCGCCGCTGCGCAAAAGAAACTGGTAACCATCAAAATTGTTCATGCCGTTATATATCACGAAAACGGGGGAGGACCTGGCGGGGCCAGACACCGCCCCGGATCCCGGCGGAGGACCTGGCAGTGCCAGACACCGCGCCGCAGAATAGGGGGAAGGACCTGGCGGGGCCAGACACCACCCTGGATCATAGGGCGGCCATGGCGCCGCCCGGAAAGGAGGATATGGGCCCATGAACTATTTGGCCGAGATCAAGGCATTCTATGACAGGATTGAGCTAAATCCGCAGCCGGATGCCGTGATCGCCTTGTGGCATGCCTTGATGTCCGTGGCGAACAAGGCAGGCTGGCCGGATACATTTACGGTATCCACACCAACCCTCTGCCTGAGGGCGGGGCTGAATGCCTCAGCGCTGAAGAGGGCGAGGAAGGAACTTGCGGCGGATGGGTTCATAGAGTGGCGGCAGAACGGGGGGAACCGGGCGGCAAGCTACAGGATGTTCAGCCTTGTGGTCCAAAATCACCCCCAAAATGGACCACAAATTGGCACTGTGGTCCAAAATCACCCCCAAAATGAACCACAAATTGGACCCATTAATAAACAAAGACTAAAACTAAAAGATAATCCCCCTATATCCCCCTTACTGCGGCTGGAAGAGTTCCTGGAGGCTTATCCCCTGCATCCCGTCAACACGCTTCCGGCCAGGACGGAGTACTGCAGGGTGCTGCTTAAGGACTGCAGCCTTACGGAGCAGGACCTGGTGGACGCCGCCAGACACTACGCCGAGGCAATGCGCATCCTTGGGCGGCAGGAGCGTTACATACGCAGGCCGGAGAATTTCCTGAAGGAGGATTTCTTCGTGGATTACCTTACGGGGAATTATGTGCGCCCGGAACCTGACCGGGGGAGGTATGACGCCAACCGGGGGCTGGAACGGGCGGATTACGGGGACATGGAAGAACTGGAAAGGGAGCTCATAGGGAGACGATAAAGATTGGAGGAGAATTCAGCGGATGACACGGACAGAAATATTGCAGATTGCAAAGCCAATTTTATTCAATGACGTAATGGTGCGGGCGATTCTGGATGGAATAAAAACAGAAACCAGACGGATTGTAAAAGGCGCTCCAAAGAACGCATATCGGGTGGAGTCGGTGGATGTATTTGGTGATGGGACTATACCTCTATGGGATTTCCTATATGGTGTTCCTCTTGCCGGCGGCGGACGTGCAGAAATGTTTGAAACTATCAAGGCTCCATATAAGAGAGGGGATTATCTGTATGTTCGTGAAACGTGGAACGGCTTACCTGCAATAGGAATATTTCCGGCAGAATTTTGGTACAAGGCTGACGAAAAAATGCTTAATCCAGATGATAAATGGCGTCCATCCATTCATATGCCAAAGGAAGCCGCAAGAATCTTCCTGCGGGTGAAAGATGTAAGACCTGAAAAATTGCAGGATATTACGGAAGAAGGAGCAAAGGCAGAAGGAATATGTGAAGAATGGGCAAGGGCATGGTGGAAGCCGACGTATTATGACCCGGATAGTGGTGGAGATGCGGAGTACAGAGGAACATTTGCCTATGACCTTTGGGATTCCACCATCAAGCCGAAAGACCGTGGCAAATACGGCTGGGAAGCAAATCCCTGGGTGTGGGTGATTGAATTTGAAAAAGTGGAGGTAGGATTTTAGGATGGTTTTCCAGAAGCTGGAAGAAAAACAATTTTTGCTGGAAGGGTAAGGAGGAGAAGGACATGTTTGACAGGTTTGGAGAATTGGACAGTGCGGCACAGATCAATGAAATTGCGGTGAACCTCAGGAAGGAAAAGGACGTGGAAAGCCTGAAGGTGCTGGCGAAGGAGAACGGGATCGACGGCGATGTGTTGGAGGCGTTCCTGGCAGGGGAACTCCTGTACCTCTGTGATGACATGGGCGCCGCCATCGGAAAGGTTGAGGTGGAGGCAAAGGGCGTGGAATGCGCGGAGATCATGGAGGACTGGGTGGGGTACATCAAATCCCAGTGCATGGAAAGCCATGAAATGGCAAGGGCAGTCAGGAAGAAAGGGAAGAGCCTTTCCGGGTGCATTGCCGCACTCTTAAAGTGGAGCCTTGCGCACCAGTACCCGGTGGACAGGAAGATTATGAAGGAGGCAGGGGTTACAGCGGGCAGCTGTACGCTGGGGATCCCCGGCTTCGCCACGGCGAAAAAGATCATCAGGGGCTATTATCTGGGGGAACAGGCATGAAAAGGAAAACCATAGAGAAGATCCCGTACACCGGGCTTAAGGATGTGGTAAAGAAGGAGGGCGCAGAATGCGTCGGCATAACGGCCTTAAAGGACGTGGGAAACGAGCCGCACCTCTTTATGGAGGTGTACAGGAACGGGGCGGACAGCCTGGACGTGCCTGTGGTGCGGGTCGTCCTGGCGGGGAAAGACTTTGGAACCTATTTTACAGGCCGTGGGGAATGGTCCAGGGCGCTGATCTCATGCCACAGCTATTACGGAAGCAGGCGCCCTGTATGGGAAAAATACGGGGATGGGCAGGAAGCAAGCGTTCTGTGGTCGGAGGATGACCTGGAGCGGATCAAGGACTTCACGGGCGTAAAGGAGAGATCCTGGCAGAAACTGGAATGGTGGGAGTTCCTGAATGAAAGGATGCGGGCCATTGCGGAGCAGGAACGCCGCGACAGGGCACACAGGAAGCGTGAGCGCCGTCGCCAGGCACTGAAAGACCGGGAGGAGAACACGCCGCAGCTGCGGGAGGGCCTGGTCCTGGAATATGCCGACCGGGTGCTCTTCCAGGAGAAGCATTACCTGTACTACAAAAAGCACGGCGTCAGGGTCCGGGTGGCATGTTCAAAGTGCGGTGGCGTGACGGAGCGCCGCTGGAAGCCGGGGATCAGCTATGAGAGCCAGTTCGAGGCGATGACCGGGGAGCCAAGGGAAGGCAGTTATGGCACCTGCCCGATGTGCGGTGCCATTGGGGAATGGAAGCCGCAGGGGAAGGTGAAGGGCAAATACGGCAGGAGGGGATTCCTCTTCCTGGGGCAGAAATACAAAGGGACAGGAATGGTATTCCGGTACATTGAGGCTGAAAAGGGGTACCTGCTGGGGCTTGCCTGTGAGGGTGATGAAACGGTGATGGTAAATGCCTGTGAGGAGGTAAGCGCTGTAGAGCTTGCAAGGGCATACTTCGAGGAAGGGAAGGAACCGCAGACCGACTTCCATAAAAGGGACCCATACTTAGGAAAAAATTTCTGGGATGACTGCAACATTGGATATGTGGGGAATATAAGGATCTGCAGTGCGCCGGTCATGGGGGAGACATATGAAAACATGAAGGGAACATTCCTACAGTACTGCGCCATGAGGGAATATGATGCTGCAGAAGGTGGGAGCATCAACCCGGTAGATTACGCAGGAGGGTACATACATACGCCGCAGATCGAGATGCTGGTGAAGCTGGGGCTGCCCAAGGTAGTGGAGAAGCTGGTGGCCGGCTATTATGGGATAGTGAAAAACAGCAGCGCAAACAGGGTAGACCAGCTCCTGGGGATACGGAAGGAGCATGTCAGGCAGCTCATCCGGCACAGGGGGGACGCGCAGATCCTGGAAGTCCTGCAGATAGAGAAGAGGATGGGGCAGCAGTGGACAGAGGAGCAGGTGGAGGACCTTGCAGAGCTGAATCCCAGGACAATGGCAAACGGGTTCATGCAAGAAGTGCTGGAACACATGGGGGTCCAGAAGATGCTGAACCTCATCAGCAGGTATGCCGATGCTGGGTATGGGACCGGGTGCAGCAAGGCAACGTCAAGGCTGCAGGAAGCTGCCTGGACATACTTCGACTATATCGGCATGCGGAAGGACCTGGGATATGACCTGGCTAACACGGTCTTCCTGATGCCGAAGGACCTGGCTGCAGCGCACCGGGAGATGGTATTGGAGCAGAGCCGGGAGGCAGCGGAGAGGCGGATCCGGGAAGTGCTGCTGAGGTTCCCGCTGGTCAAGAAGCATTACAGGAGGCTCAGGAAAAAATTCTATTACGGGGATTCAGAATTCTTCATCCGCCCTGCCAGGGATGCGGGGGAGATCATCATGGAAGGGCGGGTCCTCCACCATTGCGTGGGCGGGGACAGCTACCTGCAAAAGTACAACGATGGCGTCACGGTGATCTTATTCCTCCGGCGGAAAAAGGAGCCGGAGGAGCCATACATCACGGTGGAGGTCAGGATGGAGGACCTGAAGGTCCTGCAGTGGTATGGGGAGTATGACACGAAGCCTGATAAAAAGAAGATGGACAAGTGGCTGGATATATATGCGACAAAGCTCAAATGCGGCCTGGCCGGAACACAGGAAGGGCCAGGGGATGAATCAGGGCAGCAGGTGCCGGCTGCAACCACCGCATAAGGAAAGGAGACCAAAATGGAAGGGTATACACAGATCACGCTGGACCAGTGGGTGCAGTGGAAGGAGGACATCAGGCAGAAGCTGGCGGAGACTGCGGACAATTTTGTCCATATAGGGTACAGGCTGAAACAGATCCGGGACTCAGGGATGTTCGGAGGGGCAGCAGACATTTTCGAATTTGCCCAGAAGGAGTATGGATTGGGCAAGAGCACGGTGAGCCGCTTCATAGCCATCAATGAAAAATACAGCGAGGGAGGGAATTCCCTGGAACTGAAGGCAGAATTCAGGGGCTTTTCCTCGTCAAAGCTGTCGGAGATGCTGACGCTGCCGGACAACGAGATCGAGCTGATCAATGAAAAGACCACCATCCGCGCCATCCGGGATTTGAAGCAGTTCAATGCCGATGCACAGGAACAGGGGGCACTGGGGATGGATGGGCAGACGCCCTTTGAAAGGTGCATCATAGATTTTTTCAGGACGCGGCAGGAATTATTGGACCGGGTGCTTGACCTGTACCGGCAGGGCACCAGGGAGGCGGAGAAGCTGGCCGTGGAGCTGCTTAACCCTTCCGGCCAGGCATACCACAGGAAGGGGATTGTATTCCTGTTCCTGTATGAGTGGGGCGAAGGGGTGAAATATAAGCTCATGACGGAGCCGGAACCCGTACACATGACCTGGACAGAATTTTTTTTCTTGGTAGCTGCGGTCTTTGGGCCTTGCCCTGCAGCGGATTTCTACAGGCAGGAAGACGCTGCCCTGGAAGCCGCGCCGGATGCCTACGGGGAGAAGGATGCCGCCGGGGAGCCGGAGGAAAAGGGGCCCGTTGCGACGTCGCAACAGGAAGCCGGGAAAGGACAGGATGCGCATCCGCAGAAGGCGCAGGCGGCAGCAGAAGGAAGCCAGGGTACACATCTTCCAAAGACGCCGACGGCAGCAGGAAAGAAGCTGGAACAGAAACCATTGATCCGGGAGCCGGAAGCAGAAGGGCAGGTGGAAGGGCAGACCACGATAGAGAGGGATTTCCGGGAATACCTGCCGGAAGGGCAGCAGGATTCCGCCCTGGAAGCCGCGCCGGATGCCGCCAGGTTAAAAATGCAGGAGTACTGGAACAGTGCCATGGATGTTGCGACGGCTTTATCCAATGCGTTTGCAATCCATACCCTGCGTGCGATGGATAAGGAAACTGTCATGCAAATGTACAACAGGGCGGTTGGCATGGCTGCAGACCTGGAACGGATCCTGATGTTATGGGAAAAGTGATGGAGTGGAATGCCCTAAGCTGAAAGGATATTGTAAAGGACCGGAAGGTGGTGGACAAATGGAAGATAGTGCGGCTAAGGCAAAGCGATATTTAGAGAGGCTCCAGACCCTGGATGATATTATTATTCAGAAAAAGCAGGAGTATTTGGATTTGAACGCCTCCATAACGTCAATTTCATCTGCTGATCCTTCCAGGGAGCACATCCAGGGCAGCCCTGATGATCCAGCTTTTGCAAAAAAGGTCATAAGGCTTTTGGAATTGAAGCATGAGATAGAGCAGGACATTGTTTCCTTTGAGGAATTGAAGCATCAGGTTATTGGGGAGATACGTGCCATTCAGGACAGGAAATATATGATACTGTTGTACAAAAGGTATGTGGAATATAAACCCATGGTGAGAATTGCCGAAGAAATGGGTTATACATATGACTATATAAGAAAGCTGCATGCAAAAGCCTTGAAAATTTTTAAAAAAAGGCACACAAAAGCACATTGATCTGTGATATAGTATAAAATGAGAAAAGAACAAGGAAAGGGAAAAGTCTTCAACAGGTTGGTTGGGGGCTTTTTCTTTTACAAGGATTCTGGAAGGGGTGAGCCTTTTGGTGGATGGTAAGGATGATCTTCGGAAAGAAGCCCTTGCCATGTACCGGCAGGGGTTCAAACTGGTGGACATCGGGAAAGAGCTTCATGTTCCGGCTGGCACGGTCAGAAGGTGGAAGCATACGGACGGATGGGACGAGCCTGCAGGAGCAGGCGCAGGGGTGGGCATGGGCGTGGAAGCGAACGGCGAACAGGCGGACGAAGCGAACGAAGCGAACGCACAAGCGAACGCTAAAACGAACGCCGGGAAGCGGGCGCTGGAACGTAGAAGGAAGCGGGTGCGGTCAGATGTCCAGATCATAGCGGAAAATGAGGATTTAACGGACAAACAGAAGCTGTTTTGCCTGCATTATGTCCGGTGTTTCAATGCTACAAAGGCCTATCAGAAAGCTTATGGATGTGCTTATT
>CANPYG010000009.1 GCA_947588205.1 uncultured Acetatifactor sp.
TTTGTGAAGTGGAAATGGGTGAAAGAGTAAAATCCACTTTACCCCCTTCAAAGTGGAAATAAACTTTTCACTTCACCTTGTTAAAGAATATGTTAAATATATTAATATTCTCTTGCAAAAAACCAGATATAGTATTATAATAAGGCATATGAATACAAAATATTGTGTTTATCGGCAAATTACGAATTTAACAAATAGGTAACCTCCCCACCTTTCATCCATCAGGAAAAGAGCGATACGACACATGAATCAATCTGACTTGGCAAGAAATGCATATCTCTTAAGCGGCTCCCTCTCCAGAAAAGGATACATGCGCTGGTTTCATTCCTTTAACGCAGTCCAGCTTCAGACGGGGGAGCAGAGAGTTTTCTTTATAGAATACCTTATTATGAATCCTTCTCTCGGACAGGAGATACCTGTTCTGGGACAGCTTCCTTTTCACCGCAAAAGGGGCATACGTCCTTCTTATATCATGATCAAGGCCGGCGCCTTCGGCGGCGACGGCGGTTCCGTAGCCAGGCAGCTTCACGCATTTTTCCCCATCACTTCCCTGAAAGTGGCGTTTAAGCCCTTTATCCTTCAGGCAGGCGGCAATTTCCTCAGCGAACAGCGCATCCGCGGCTTTGTGTCGGTCTCCCACGACCTGGCAAGAAGGCGCTCTTATATGTGCGATGAGGGGGATATGGAATGGGATCTGGAGCTGAACAAGTCGATTTCCTGCCATACCGGCCGCATTGCCAATCCGCTCCACTGCGCCATCAACGCCCTTGAGACCTTCTGGCATGCCGAGGGGATCATGACCCAGTACCGCGGTCATGTAACGCTGGACGGCGTCACCTATGAAGTGACGGACGACGAAAGCTTCGGCTATGCGGATAAGCACTGGGGACGCAGCTTTAACCATCCCTGGCTGCAGCTTGCTTCCTGCCGTCTGATCAGTGAACGCACCGGGAAAAATCTGAAGCATTCGGCTCTCGCGGTCGACGGCTGCTGCCCCAGGTTCCTTTTCTTCCCCCTGAAGCGGAAGCTTCTTCTGCAGCTCACCTATGAAGGGGAGGATTTCTCCTTTCTTCTGACCCAGTCCGAGCACAGATCCAAATGGAAGGTGAGAAAGACGAATAAAAGACTGCTCTGGCAGGTTGTAGCGCAGAGCAGGCAGGCTGTGGTCAAATTATCCGTAAACAGCTACTTAGACGAAATGTTGGAAATGAATTATGAAGACCCGAACGGCCACAGACCGGAGCTTCCACTGCTGGAAGGCGGCACTGGTCTTGGTGTACTGCAGCTTTACCGTAGGACAAGAGAGGGAAAGGAATTGGTCGATACCATTACCCTGGAAAATGTACTGTGCGCCTATGGCGCGGAATAGATCCCTGCCGCTAAAGCAGCTTCTCCAGCATCTCGGATTCAGGCTTTGCCTTATCCTGCCCCTTTGTGGCAAGGTCAGCCAACGTAACGCCATCTACCACCTGGTTGATGGCGTTATATAAATCCCGCCATACCCCCATGGTCTCACAGCTGTCGCATTTATCACAGTCACCTTCCTCCACGCATGCCACAGGGGCAATGCTGCCCTCCATCAGCCTCAGTATCATGCCAACCGTATATTCCTCCGGCTTCTTTGCCAGACGATATCCTCCCTGGGCACCGCGCACACTGTTCACATACCCAGCCTTGTTCAGGACCGCTATGATCTGTTCCAGATATTTTTCCGAAATATCCTGTCTGGCGGCGATGTCCTTTACCTTAATGCACTCCCCGTTATTGTGCTGCGCCAGATCCAGCATCACCTTCAGGGCATATCGGCCTTTTGTAGAAATCTTCATGGTTCCCCACTCCTTCCACAGGTCATTTTAGCATATTTAAAGATTTTGTACAATAAGTAAGTTCCCATTGCTTTCTGGACTTTAGTCATGGTGTTTTTTCTCCTCATATGTTATAATACCCTAAAGAGTTAAGATTTCATTTCAAAACACAAATACCCTGCAAAAGGAGTTTTCCATGAACCCAATATCTTTTTTTGAAGTACCCTGCATTTATCCTGTTTCTCCATCAAATACACCCGTCTGCGTCCGTGTCCCGGGCTCCAAAAGCATCACCAACCGGGCGCTTCTTCTGGCTACCCTGGCAGAAGGCACCTCCGTGTTGGACGGCGTATTATTCAGCGACGACTCCCGGCATTTTTTAAGCTGTATCCAGAATCTGGGCTTTGAGACAGAGGTTGATGAAAAGATGTGCCGGATCACTGTGCGCGGCTGCGGCGGCAGGGTGCCGCGCAGGGAGGCTTCCCAGTATGTGGGCAGCGCGGGCACGGCGGCCCGTTTCTTGACCGCCTACCTGGGCGTATCAGAGGGAATTTATCATATGGATGCATCCGAGCAGATGCGCAGACGCCCCATGGCCTCCCTGCTTCAATCCTTAATGGAGCTGGGCAGCGAGATTTCCTATGAAGGAAAGGAAGGCTTTTTCCCCTTTACCCTGAAAGGGCATGGTTTTGGAACGGATGATATCACAGTGAATATCGAACATAGCAGCCAATTCTTAAGCGCCCTACTGATTGCCTCCTGTCTGAGCGGAAAAGATCTGACCATTCGCGTGGAGGGAACGCATGGGATGTCCTATATTCAAATGACGGAAGCCATGATGCGGCAGTTCGGGGTATGCGTGAAGCATCCTCCTGTGTCTTCCGGACAATTTTTCGACCCTTCTTCCAATCTATCTTCTGCGAAACAAAATGAGCCGCCCCGCACATTCCGGATTGCCGGCGGGCAGCATTATCGTCCGCTCGCCTACCGGGTAGAACCGGATGTATCGGCCGCCTGTTATTTTTATGCCATGGTTCCCCTTCTGAACATTTCCGTAATGGTAGAGGGAGTACATTTTGATTCCCTGCAGGGCGATATAGAATTTCTGCACGTCCTGGGAAAAATGGGATGCAGGCTCTCCGACACGCCGCAGGGTATCCTGGCAGCCCCTCCCGCGCAGGGAAGCTTTCCCGGCGTGGATGTGAATATGAGCGCGTTTTCCGACCAGGCCATCACCCTGGCAGCCATAGCGCCTTTTGCTACCACCCCCACCACCATCCGCGGCATCGGACATATCCGCTATCAGGAAAGCGACCGGATGGCAGCCATTGTAAATGAACTGGGCAAAATGGGAATCCTCTGCCGGGAGACCGAACACAACCTGACCATCTATCCCGGAAAGCCTGCGCCCGCCACTGTAGAAACCTATGACGATCACCGTATGGCAATGGGCTTCTCCCTCATCGGGCTTCGAGCCCCCGGAATCGTGATCGATCATCCGGACTGCTGCCGCAAGACCTTCGAGAATTATTTTGAAGTGCTTACACAGGTTGTCGGGGAACTCCTTTCCACCAATACAGACGGCGGCTGAACCGTTACACTAAGCAGCCGACCATCAAAAAAACTCTATACATAAGCCGCAAAATATGCTACAATTCAGGTATCTTTCTTTTGGGAGGGTATTTCCCTGAAAAACGTATCTTCTAAGGGAGATTTTCCCACAAATCAAATCGTGCAGGAAGAATGAGAGGTATCGAGGATGAGTAAGAGAAAAGTCGTTGTGTCCTTAGGACACGAGGCGTTAGGTTATACAACCACCCAGCAGCAAAACGCGGTAAAGGTGACCGCAAGGGCGCTGGCGGATCTGGTGGAGGAAAACTACCAGCTGACTATCACCCACAGCAACGGTCCGCAGGTGAGCATGATCCATAAGGCAATGAGCGAATTGAGGCGCGTATACCCTGATTATACTCCGGTTCCCATGTGTGTCTGCTCCGCCATGAGCCAGGGCTACGTGGGCTTTGACCTACAGAACTCCCTGCGCGGAGAGCTTTTGGGGCGTGGAATTTCCAAGCCTGTCAGCACGATCCTGACCCAGGTCACCGTCGACCCTTACGACGAAGCCTTCTATGAACCCAGCAAGGTCATCGGACGCTATATGTCCGCGGAGGATGCGGAAGCCGAAGTCAAAAAGGGGAATTATGTGAAGGAAGATCCCGGAAAGGGCTTCCGCCGCATCATTGCAGCGCCCAAGCCCATCGATATCGTGGAAATTGAAGCCATCCGCGCCCTGGTGGCAGCGGATCAGGTAGTGATCGCCTGCGGCGGCGGCGGTATCCCTGTCATTGAGCAGCACTGCGGATTAAAGGGCGCGTCCGCAGTGATTGAAAAGGACGCCATCGCCGGCAAGCTGGCGGCAGACCTGGAGACTGAGGAATTGATTATTCTGACCGGCGTAGACTATGTGTACCGCAACTTCGGGAAAGAGAACCAGGCTCCCATTCTCTCCATGAACATAACCCAAGCGAAGGAAGCTATCCAGGAAGGACAATTTGAAGCGGGAACCATGTTGCCGAAAATCGAAGCGGCTATCAGTTATCTGGAAAAGGTTCCCACCGGAAGGGTGTTGATCACCTCCATCCAGGGGGTGAAGGATGCGATCAAGGGCAAGAGCGGTACGATGATCACAGCATAAAGCCAAACGGGATATATCCGTCCTTTGTTGACGGACATATCCCGTTCTCCCTTACTGAAGGATTCTCTCTTATTGGAACCGTATCTTATTCCATCTGCGCTCCCAGGGCGGCGACGAGCGCCCCTATGAGGATGCAGAAATCCGACAGATTGAATACGATTCTCCTGAGCTTTTTCCACTTCACGCCGAAGCTGAAATAATCCACCACATATTTTCTCTTCAAATGGTCATAGGTATTGCTGAAGGCTCCGCCCAGAAGCAGGGCGAGCCCGACACGGAGCAGGTGATTCCCTTTCCGCCCCAGGCTGAGGAAAAAGACTACAGTTACAAGAACCGTCATTGTCACGGCGAGCACGGTAACAAGGCCGCTCCTGTTCTGCCCCAGATTCATGAACGCGCCGCGGTTATGCGTCCTTCTTATCAGCAGACGCCCTCCGCATGTCTCCCTGGTCTCGCCTTCCTTCAGCGAGTGCTCTATTTTATTCTTGACCAGGTAATCTCCCAGGAAGATCACCGCGGTCAAACCAAGGTATAAGGCAATCATTCTAATTTTCCTTTCCTCACTGTCCTACTTCAGTCAAAACTGTCTTCAACCGTTTTCAAAAGACTTCAATCGGTTGCCCACGGCCGCCTTGTCTCTCCGCGGAACCCCTATTGGAAACTTTTATTAGAGACCTTTATTGGAACCCTCTATTTCAGATCCAGCTTCAAATTCGCAAATAAGCTTCCAAGGCTGGTGGTAACCTCCCCTTCCGACTGATAATGAAAGTCTTCTACCTTATCAGCCTCCGTACCGTCATTCTCCGCGAGCGCTTTGATGCTCAGGGAAATCTTTCCGTTGTTGGTGTTAAGCACTTTAGCCTTCACCTTATCTCCCACCTTGAGCACCTCTGACGGCTTCTTGATCCGTTTCTGGCTGATCTGGGAAATATGCACCAGACCGCTGAGTCCGTCTCCCAGATTGATGAAAGCGCCGTACTGCGCCAGGCTCTCCACGGTTCCCTCCAGTACGCTTCCGGGAATGACCATAGCCACCTTACGGTCATGCTCCGCGGCAGCTTCCTCCTTTAAAATAACCTTTGCGGAAAGAACTAGCTTCTTCTTTTCCTGATCCACCGTAATGACCCTTACCTTCAGCGTCCTGCCAAGCCAGGGATTCACATCCTCCACATAATCCATGGAAAGCTGGGAAGCAGGGATAAAGCCCCTGATATCCTCTACATATGCAATCGCCCCGCCATTGGTCACGCCGCTTATTTTCACGGTCAGATCGGTTCCGGCTTCCAGATATCCTTTCAGCCTGTCCCACGCCAGCACGCTATTGGCCGCCTTTCTGGACAAAAGAATATTCCCCTGTCCGTCGTCCAGCTTCACGACGCAGGCCTCCACTACATCCCCGATCCTCACATCCTGAAGAATGGAGAAGCCCGGCGTATCGCTCATATCCTCCGCTTTGATCACGCCTTGGGTATAGTAGCGCAGATCCAATACCACGCCTTCCTCGCTGACATCGATCACAGTTCCTGACAAAATATCCCCCTCCGAAATCTTACGGAAAGAAGCCTCCAGCTCCTCCTTATAATCCGCCATGGTTTCCGCCGGCTCAGGAGCAGTTCCTTCCACATCCGGGCTCTCCTTCCCAGCTTCGGCAGCCCCTTCCGCGTTCCGGCTCTCCTTCCCAGCTTCGACAGCTCCTTCCGCATCCTTGCTCTCCTTCTCAGCTTCCGCCGCTTCCGTTTCCTCCACCAGCTCTTCAATATCTCTTGTTTCCTTCTCCAACACAAATACCTCCTCTGCATATGTGATTTCTGTCCATATTATAATACAAACTCATCCATTTTACAATTCCCAACCGGATACCAAGCTTCTCCTCAACCGCCAGGCTTCTCCTCAACCGACTGCCCAAGCTTCTCCACAATCGACCGCCCGGCTTCTCCACAACCAGCCACCCCCGGCTTCTCCACGCCCTACAGCGCCTTCTTTTTCCATCTGCCCAGCGCATAAAAGAAGGTTGTGATGCAGGCGCCCAGGATCCAGCTGATTAACAGGGAAATGAAGATACAGGCGCTGTTTCCGCCGGGCAGCTCGGGCGAACGCGTCATATATGCGATGCCGTAAGCGAGGGGCACACGGATCACAACGGTGGTAATCATGGAAATCCACATGGGCGTCACCGTATCCCCCGCGCCGCGCATCACACCGGACAGACACTGTGTGACCTCCATGGCAATGTATCCCACCGCCAGGATCTTCATCATACTGAAGCTCAATTCCACCAGCTCCGAGGTATCCGTAAAAATTGCCATCAGATATCTTCCAAATAAAAGGATCAGCAGCGTGATCACCGCAGAAGTACCCACCGCGATAGCAGTGCCCTCCTTCGTGCCCTGGATCACACGCTCCATCTTCTTTGCCCCAATATTCTGTCCCGCATAGGTCGTCATGGCGTTCCCGAAGGAGAACGCCGGCATCATCGCGAAGCCGTCCACACGCATGACGATCACGTTGGCAGCGATAAACTGCTCCCCGAAGCTGTTGGTGAGGGACTGTACCACGATCATGGACATAGAGAAAATCGCCTGGGTAATTCCGGAGGGAAGCCCCAGCCGCACCAGATTCAGCATATACTGCTTCTCCGGCACCATATATTTCTTCTCCATATCAAAAATATCCCGCATTCTCCGAAGCTTTAAAAACGCCATAAACGCAGAGATCCACTGGGCGATCACCGTCGCCAGGGCGACGCCTGCCACGCCCATTTTAAAAACCGCCACAAACAACAGATCCAGCACGATATTGATTCCGGTTGCCACCAGCAGATAGATCAGCGCGGATACGGAATCTCCCAGTCCGCGCAGGATACCGCCCAGAATGTTGTAAAACGCCATGCCTGCAATTCCCATGAACAGGATCATCAGATAGGAATCGCACCATCCGATAATGCTGTCCGGCGTCTTAAGCAGCCGGAGCAGGGGCATGGTCACCAGGGGCGCCAACACCATTACAAATATAGTTGCAACAATTGTCATGGTCATACAGCAGCCGATGGACTTGGACAGCTCCTCTCGCTGCTTTGCCCCAAAATACTGGGATACCATTATGCCCGCGCCTACAGAAATACCCACAAACAACACCAACAATAAATTCAGGATCGGACCCGCGCTTCCTACCGCCGCCAGGGCGTTGTCCCCCACGTATTTGCCGACCACAATGCTGTCCACCGTATTGTACAGCTGCTGAGCGATGTTCCCGATGAGCATGGGAATCGTGAACGCCACGATCTGCCTGCCGGGCTGCCCCTGTGTCATATCAATCGGGGCAAAAAGTCTTTTCATCCATTCAAACATATTTATGTATCTCTCCTATATTTTTCAGCCGATCCTCACGCAACTCCACCCTAAAAAGAAAACATCCCCTGCATAACGCTTAGCCCTGAGCGGCGCCCAGCCGGCAGCCCATACGGACAAAACGGCCGCAGGCGACTTACCTTCCGGTATTGTAACACATTATAAAAATATTGGAATGGATTATTTTGTATTTTTATAAATTATTCTAACGGTCTGCCCGCACATTTTGCTTTCCCATACGTTATACTTATTAAAAATAAGATCGTAAGATTATTCGGTGAGATTATGCGAGAAGATTCGCCAGAAAAGGAGGCAGACGGAAGAAATGAATAAAATGATAAGAAATGAATGGTTAAAACTAAGGTATAACCGCATGGTGATCATCTTTGCCCTGGTCATGTTTGGCATCTCCGTTATCTTTGCAACCGTGCCAATACATCGTTGGGACAGGCTTGTCTTATGGGATTACGGGATCATGGCAGGCATCGAGTTCCTGTGCAACGCGGGCGGATTTATCGCAGTCTTTATGACCGCCATCGCCGCAGGGATGTTCACACAGGAATACAGCATCAGGACACTCCACAATGCCATAAGCTGCGGGGTGAGCCGCAGGAGGTATATTCTGGTCAAGATAAGCGTCTATATCATAACCTGTTTCCTGATTCAGATGGTCAATCTCATTCTGTATACCGTCATGAAGGGAATAATCTTTGGCTGGATTTCACCCGAATACAAATATTCCTATCCTCATCTGGAACTGGTGGCAGTGGTCGCCAATTTAGGGGGATTTGCGGCGTTATTTGCATGGATATCTATTTTTGCCCTGTTTGCCAATCTGTTCCGCTCTCCGGCTGCAGCCATGTTTGCGGGCGTCGCATTTTATTATGGAGAGAGCTTTCTCGTCAATCTGAACCATTCCTATTATGGAGACCCGCTTTATTCTATTATTATGATCCGGCATTTTCTGAAATCCGGCCGTATCCTGACGCCGGAATTCGCGGCTCTGTCACTTCCCTGCCTGGTCACGGGAGGTATCTGTTTCTCCCTAACATATCTGGTTTTTCTGAAAAAGGACATGAACTGAGCGGACGCGCGGTGACACATAGGAGGTAAAAGAAAGCATGAGAAAAACAATTTTTACAGAATTCTATAAAAGTCTGCACAATTGGTTCGTTTGGGCGACGTTTGCATTTTGCATCGCCGCAGGAGCCTATCTGGTACGCGATTCCTCTTACGCCCGTAACATCGAGCACTATCCCAAGATGCAATATGGACTTTTTGTCACACAGAGCGCCCGTTACATGCTGTTGATGGCAATGCTTCTCGTCGCTTATCTTGGAACGGCGGATTTCGCGTCCAGGACGCTTCAAAACATTCTCTCCGTCGGAGTGAGCCGGAAGAGGTATTTTTTCTCCAAGCTCACCGCAATGGGCATCCTCACCCTGTGCCTGTATGCCATCGCCTGGCTCTCTTATGGGATCGCATACAGTATCCGGCAGAAGGGGATTCCCCTTTTCCTGACTGCAGGTGAGCTGGTCATTCTGTTTACGGTGGCCATCCTGCAGATATGGGCCTACTGCTCCATTGTAAATCTGATCGGTATCCTCTGCAGGAATCAGGCTGCGACCATGATAGCCGGATTTTCCTGGGTCATCCTGGAGATTCTTCTGGGAGCGATCCTGGAAGCCTATGGGGTCAGCGTTTATGATATGGGTTTTCTGCCTTTGATAGTTTTGCAGCGGAGCGTCGGTTATATAGCCCAGGGAAGCCTGTATGACCCGTCCTTCTGGAGCAGCGGAATCTATGCCGCAGTTTTTCTTGTGATCGTCAATACGGTCAGTTATCTGTGCCTTACCCGCTCGGATATCCACTGAAAAACGTACACCGCCAGGCGCACGGTACAGGAAGGCGGACCGGATCAGAGGGATACGATCCGGTCCGCTTTCTGAATCAGCGCCTCGTCATGGGAAATGAAGATCACTGTTTCCTTACAGTGTTCGATAAAGTTCCCGATCCAGGCGCTCGTCACCGCGTCCAGGTTGTTGCTCGGCTCGTCGAACAGGAGCAGGCCGCTGCCCTTTAAGAGCGCGCGGGCGATGGAAATGCGCTGTTTCTCCCCGCCGGATAAGGATTTGTCCTGAAAAGACAATTTCCTGTCCGCCAGATGGCGGATCCCAAGACGTTCCATCACACTGAAAACTGCCTCCTCCCCGGCGGACAGATTGCCCAAGCGCACATTTTCCGTCACGTCGCCTTCAAAGATCCAGGGATCCTGCTGAACCAGGGCGAAGCAGTCGCGCCATGCTTCGGGATTTACATCCTTTAACTCCTTCCCGGCGATCTTTAGACTGCCTTCATAACCGGTGCGCAGTCCGCAGAGAATCTGTAACAGGGTGGATTTTCCGCTTCCGTTCGATCCTGTGACGGCGATTTTCTCTCCCCTTTTCACGGAAAAGGACAGACCGTTCAAAACAGGATGGTTTTCATATTGGAAGGAAAGACCGTCTGCCTCCAGGAGGCTTCCTTCTGCGCATGATTCCCCTGCAGGAATATCCTCCCCGCCCACATTTTCCATGCCGCTGTAGAGCAGCTTCACCCGGCTTACATCATCCCGGAACACAGGAAGCCTCTTCACCATTTCCCCAATGTTTCCGATCGTTTCATGATATAGGGTGAAATATCCTGCCATCGAGGCGACATTTCCCGCGGTCATGCTGCCGCGGCTGACAAACAAAGCCCCCGAAAAGAGAATCAGGAGCACGCAAAAGGTGTCCAGCCAACTGCGGACTGCATTCGCTATGGTATTGCAGCGGCTGCTTTTTCGCACCACATTTTCATAGTACGACTGATAAAGACCGTTAAACCGTTCCAACAGGGCGTTTTTCAGCCCGTACAGGATGATGGTATGGGGCTTTTCGGTGATCTCCATTTCATAAGAGCGCAGCGTTGTCCGATATTCCTTTTCCTGCAGGCTGAATTTCGCCTGGGTTTTCCCGACCAGCACGGGAACTGACAGCTTGACCGCCGATACCGTCAAAACAATCGCTGTAAAGGGAACGCTGATCCGCAGGGTACTGTAAAGCAGATAGAGCAAGGTGATGGGCGTGCGGACAGCCCATTCCGCGATATTTTCCCAGTCGCATCTCAGCTCAATGGGATCATCCTCTATGCGCGCGCTCGTCTCCCCGGCGTCAATGCTCATGGCGGATTCATAGGTTTTGCTTAAAAAGCGATGCAGAATGCGGCCGTCATGGCGCAGGGCCATAACCGTCGATACCATTTCCCCACAGATCTCACTCAAAGGATTCACGAGCAGATTTATAAGCAGACAGATAGAAAGCGTCAGGAAATTTGTGAGCCCTCCTTGAAAATCCAAATTTAAAACCGCATCGGCGAACCTTCCGAGCACACCGGCTGTATATACGGCAATAAGGGAACAGACCAGATAACCGCCCGCAAAACATACTAAACCAGGAAATACGTACCTGCGGCACTCCCTGAATACCTGTTTTTCCGTTTCATCAAAACGCTTCAAGGGCAATTCCTCCCTTCTCAACCAAATAAGTACAGTCGCATACAGCATCAAAAACCGGGTCATGGGAAATAAGAAGTGTCAGTCCGGTCCTCTTTCGCAGCTCCCCTACCAGAACAGACCTGCTATGCTCATCCAGGGAGTTGGTCGGCTCATCCAGAAAAAGCAATGCAGGGTTCAAAGCCAGTGCCAGCGCCAGAAAGACCTTTTTGCGCTCTCCTCCGGACAATCCGCTGATCTTTGTGCCTTCCAGCTGCACCTTATCAAGCTGGAAGGCCGCGGCGAGGGCGTTCAGCCTTGCCGGATCGATTCCGGATATCATCCCGTAAAATTCCCGGGGCGTAAATTCAAATTCCGCATCCTCCTGGGGCAGATAAAAAATCCTGTGCGGAAAATCCCGCCCCGAAAAATCCTTCGGTTCCATCCCGTCTATGCGCACACTTCCACGACCCGCAGGGATCAAGCCGATTATCAGCTTGAAAAGCGTGGATTTCCCGATCCCATTGGCGCCTTTGATCAGACACAGACCCCGAGACGGGAAATGCGCCGTCACGCCGTGATAGATCTCCTTATCCTGAAAAGAAAGCCAAACGTCGGACAGGGTGATACCGTCTTCGGATCCCAGGGATACCCGTTCATTCCCTGTTCCAGCCATTTCCGGTATCTTAGAGTCCTCCGCGACGTCATACCACTCCAAAAGCCGCCCCTGCGCCTGTCTGATCACTGCGAACCGGGGAATGGAAGAAAATATGGTATTCACCGCGGCGAAGAAGCTTCCCGACAACGCAATGGCTTTTACCCCCGCATCCAGAGTGATCATACCATAAAGGATCAAAAGACCTGCCAGCGCATAGGTCCCATATTTTAATATGGTGGATAAAAATTCATCCATCGCGTCTTCCGCATTTCCCGCCCAAATTGATCTATTGCCGATTTTTACATATTGCTTATGAATCCGTTTCAGTTTTTCCCCATACCATTTCTGCAGCTTATACAGCTTCAGCACAGGGAAGCCGTGATGGGCTTCTAATATGAAATTGGTCAGGACGGCTTCTATATTCCTTGTATCCGTATAGTTACGTTCCAGGTATTTTTTCACGATCATGGGAGGAAGGATCTGCAGCAGGGACAATATCGTCAGCGCCACTGCCAGAAGCAAATTTAGCCTCGCGATAAAAAGGAAATACGCGGCGGCAGTGATCAGCCCGGTTCCGAGTCCCGGAACGATGGAAATGATCTTTTCCGTGACGGCATTGAAATCATCATTCAGCCTTTCCTTGGACTGCCCGCTGTCAGAAGAATAAAGGTCGGACAAGGAGCCTTCCAGAAATTTCCCGTACAGCTCCATCCTGCATCTTTGCAGCGCTTTCGACTTCGCCCGCTCCAGATAAATGCTGGAAAGGGTTTCAAACAGCCGGAATCCCACCAGCAAAGCCAGCAGTTCCAGACCGGCCATGACCACCGTCTTCGTCCTTCCCTCCGTCGCAGAGGTCACGATCCCGGACATCCAGTCTGCAGCCAGAAGGTTGATGGGAATGTTCGCCAGACTGAGTATCCAGGCAGCGGCGGCTATATATTTTAAATAGTGGTAAAACGCCCGGAAACGGGGGATTCCTCTTTTTCTTTCCTTTTCTTTCATGTAAATTCTCCTTTGCCGGGCGGTCTATGTTTTATGGACAGCCATACGGTTTTTCCTATAGGGCCATGGAACTGGCAGCCCCTGCGGCATATGATATGTTCATTGTAAAATGCGGGGTCAAAACGCGTCAAGGAACAGAATGCTTTAAAAAGAAAAGGACCACGGCGGAGGATTCTCCCGCTGTGGTTCCTTTTATCTCATTGTTGTATTATTTTTCTGATCGCACGCTCCGACAGACCATATTGGCCGGCCAGCTCCCCTACGGAAATGTTTTCGGCGTATCCCCTGCGTATCCGGCGGTTCCGTTCGGCATAATATTCTCTCGCGCCGCTTTTGCAGCCCCATCCGGTCTTTTCCCCTTTCCCGGGGATATAGAGAAGTCCTCCCTGAAAATAATCCTGAAGGCTGTGCAATATTTCTTCGGGCAATATACTTGCTGCATTCTGATATTTCATCCCGTCCTCCTTAATGATCGCTTTTCACCACATCATTAAGAGCAGAATCAGCAGCGCATATAAACGAATCACCCATGCAGAAGCCTATATGCCTGCTTATTCTGCATGGAATGTTATCTCTAAAACCCCCTTTAATGGTCTCATGATCTCTCCTTTCTGCCCCATAGATCACGCCGCATAAAATGCCTGTTTTAGGCGGCTTTGACCGGAGCGCTTTGATTGGAATAAAATCATTATATCGTATAATAAATATGCTGTAAAGATTTTTTTAAACTTGCCCGCAGTTTTTCTGAAGGAGCTTTGTCGCAACGGATGGAACAATCCCTGTCTGTGCGCCCTGCTCCCGGTCATTGAAGCAGTAGGGCTTTTTGCAAAGCTGAACCAAAGCTGAAAATCAGCTTTAGCCCAGCTTTGTAAATTCATCAATGTATTTCCCAAAATCCGAATCGCTTTCCACCTTTCCGTTCTATAGTTCCTTCATTCACCAATTCCTTAATTACTATCTGTATGTGTGATCTGGTTTCATTCAACCGTTTCTGCAATTCTTTCTGGGTTAGCGTCGGCTCTCTCTTTAAAAGTTCCAATACCTTTGTTTGCAAAGCTGACTGCAATGCTAAATGCTCAGCTTTGGAATTGAACGTTAAAGCAGAGCTGTTTGTTGTTTTGATTGCAGACAGTTTTAACATTATATCTTCGGAATGCACAATATACTCCGGCATTGGAGTACCATATTCATTGCAGACATCAATAATTTTTTGAATGCCTCGACCCCAGCTCTCAATATAACCAGCCCTGAAAAATGCTCTCGCAATTCTGGGATTGTAGGGTCTGGACTGATGTCGCTGCAGTAAAGAATCTACCGTCCAATCGGAAGGGAATACACATTCATTACTAATATACATCGCATCATCCTCGATTCGAATCTGAACCGGAATCCCGGAACTCCATCGGGAATGCACAAGCGCATTATAAACCGCTTCACGGACTGCCTCTTTGGGAAAAGGATAAGTTTCAATCCTGGTCATGTTTTCATATGTGATAGGCGCTGTCAAATATTTCAGATAAATTAGTTCGATTACACGCTCTGCCTGCAAAAACAAAGAACCGATCACCTCGTCCTGATACAGCAAATCCGAATTCTTCCCAAACCTTCCAATCTTCGTATAGGTTCCGAACATCCATTTTTGCGGCATACGATGAAACAGTAACACTGCGGCTCTGGTAAGTTTCCCATCCTTCAATAAACCCAAGTTGTCCAGCAATTCCGCATCACTCATATCTAAATCAGCCTGTGTCATCCGTTTACTGCGTATCGCTTCCCGACGGAAAATATCAAAACTCTCCTTATCCAAATCATTTACAGATACTCCATCAATAACGGAATCTTCCCAACGAATCCCTGTTTTAGAAGATATAAATTCAGTCAAAGCTGTACCTCGTAATATTTGCCGTGTACTGCCACTGCGAAAATGATATTCTCCTTTATAACTGACCGGATAACTGCTGGGGCTCACAACAATTTCTATATATTCCATGCCATCCTTCGAAAGCAAATTCACATCTGCAAAGAATCCCAGAGCCATTTGAATTTTGTTCGGTATTTCCTCTAAAAGCCTTTTCGCGTTCTTTATGCCAATTACTTTTCCCGTATCATCTATTCCGATATAAATTCTTCCGCCCTGTGCATTGGCAAAACCGCAAATCCATTTTAAATATTCATCCCGCCAGGATTCCTTCCATTCAACATTTTGACTTTCCGGCATAATTTCTGTCCCCCTTACCAACTAATTCATACATTCCAGAGTTTGTCTCAAAGCTTCCGCTTCGTTTCCGGTATCCATCAGATTAATAATAAGAATATTTTTCATAAATGCACCCATTGGATTATCACTTTAAAGCCCGGTTTACCGGGTAGACCGCACCAGCTTTTTTATTATACTACCCAAATTTGAAAAAAGCTACAGCCATTTAATTTGAGCGTTTTAAAAAAGCAAAGGAATCTCCTACTCCTGATAATACTGCGCCTGCATCTGGAACAGCTCCTTATAAGCGCTGTTCCTGCCCATCAGTTCCTCATGCGTTCCATATTCCGCAATCTCTCCGGCCTTAAACAGCGCTACGTGGTCACAGAACCTGGAGCTGGACATCCGGTGGGAAATGAACAAAGTGGTTTTTCCCTCCGTAAGCTGGGAAAACTTCTGATAGATCTCATACTCCGCCTTGGGGTCTAATGCCGCCGTCGGCTCATCCAGGATCATGATCGGCGCATTCTTATAGATGGCGCGCGCCAGGGCAATCTTCTGTCCTTCCCCGCCGGAGGGCTCAAACCCATCATCCGTGAAGATCCGGTATACATTGGTCCCAACCCCTTTCGGGAGGGTGGACAGCCTGGCGCCAAGCCCGGAATACTCCAGAATTCTGCGGATATCTTCATCCTTTTTTGTTTCCGCATCCCGGAAAGCCACATTCTCCTTCAGCGTAAAGGCTAACAGCTTATAGTCCTGAAATACAGAGCAGATCTGCTTTAAATACGCGTCATAATCCAGGTCGCGGATATCGGTTCCGTTTAGGGTAATCCGCCCTTCTGTAGGATCATACAGCCTGCATAAAAGCTTTACAAAGGTGGTCTTCCCGGCCCCGTTTTCCCCGACAATGGAAAGCTTTTCCCCGCTGTGGAGCGTCAGGTTGATGTGACGGAGCGCATAACTGCTCTGACCGTCATAGCGGAAGGAAACGTTTTCGAAGCGGATCAGGGCCGACCCCTGGGGCACAGGAAGCCTTTTTCCATCATACATTTGCTGAGGAACCTTCATATATTCCATCAGCGCGTCATAATAGCCGCTGAACTGCCGAATATACAAAATACTTCCCATCAGGTCATTCATGGCGTTTGAAAAATTCATCAGAGCCGACACATACATGGTGAAATCACCGATTCCGATCATTCCGCCCAGCACGCGGAAGGCCAGGTAAAAATAGGTGATGCTTTTCATCAGAAAATTTAAAAGGGTGGAGAGATAGCTTGCTTTATTGGAAAGCTTTGTCTGTTTCGTATAGAAGCTTTCCGATTCCAAAAGGTGTTCATGTTCCCTGGAAATCAGCCAGTCTTTCAGCCCGAAGATCCTGATTTCCTTTCCAAACGCGAAGTCGCTCAGCAGATTCAGGAAATAACCTGTGCGCCGCTCGACGGGCGCTTTTTCCAGATCCCATTCCACAAAGCGCCTGCGGACCTTGGAATCAAAATAGGTATTTACCAGAATGATCGCCACAAACCCCAGCACCACCCAGATGCTCAGCGTAGAAATGATGACGATGATACCCAGAAACGTAAACACCTTGCCAAAAATATGAAATGCGCTGTCCAGGACGCTTCCAAAGCCCGCCCCATCGCCATATAAGATTCGTTCCGCCTTGCTTCGGATATCCAGAAATTTCGGATCCTCCAATCTGGCATAATCGCTTCTCGAAAGCTTCTCCGCCATCATGGTCTGAAATTCCGTAAATACCCGCCCCTTAATGAGAGTTATTTTCCCTTCGGAAAAACAGATCAGCCAGTTCCCAAACAGGTTGATGAACACCATCAGGCCGATCCATGCGCAGACAATCTCCACGCGCCGCTGTCCCGTCAGCTCGTCAATGATGTATTTGGGAATGATCACATCGGTAAGCGGCACCAGAGAGACCAGGAGCTGCCGGAACAGTTGATAGAAGCTATACCGTTTATCCTGTTTCCAAAAATACTGGAAAAGGAAGAAAATCCCTTTAAACACCGTCCTCACCATCCTTACAGGTAAGATTTACGAAGATTCCGGCATAGTCAGACTGGCCCGGCACAGCCAGGGCCCCGCTCTCCACCGCAGCGGCTCCAAAATATCCGATGGTCAGGAAAAAGTGAACCTTATGGACGACTTCTTCCACATGGGTTCCGACGCCTGCAGGCGCCATTTCCCGAAACAGCTCCTTCATCACCTGCTGGATCCTTTCAAAAATCTCCCTCATAGAGTCTGTTTCATCAGTCAGGATCTCTTCCACGGCTTTTCGCTGTCCTTCCGTAAAGGATGGGATCTTATCCTCCGGCATACCCCGAAGCTGCGCCTTCAGCGCCTGCGGATCCCGGTCCAGAACATACCCCTTTTCCCTGAAAATACCGAAATCCACAAACGTATCATAGCCTGCGTTTTCTATATCGCAGCCTCTTCCTGCAAAACCATTCGTGCTGTACTTTTGAGGAATTTCCGCGGCAAGCCCGTAATTGACGCCCATAGCCGCAGGATAAATTTCCGTCTGGTACGCTCCGTTTATTGGAGAATAAATTGCAGCAAACAGTACACAGACATAAAGATCCCATAGCAGACTGTTTTCTTCCAAAGCTGCGCCTGCAAAACCAAGGGCGCGGATCCGGGGCAGCTTCTCTCTCATACCGCCGATCAGCTTATGCACTGCTTCCGGAACAAAACCGTCCAATTCCCTCCACAATGCTTCCATATAGTCCTCAGTATAAATCACAAGATTCGTCTGGAACCTTCCGTTTGATACTTCATCGATCAGATGATACCGTGCAAGCAGTGCGACCTCATCCTCCATGTACACCGAAGAGACGCCCAGTTCCATGCACAGATCCCGGATAGTGACAGGCGAATAGTACGCTGTCAAAAGAATCTGTCCGGGTAGCCTGCGCCGGAACAGATTACTATACTCCCCGTTAGAAATCCCTGCAAAAACGGTACAAAACTCAAATTTACCAGGTCGATAGCTTTTTTCACCAAATGTCCTTTCCATGCCAATGCCCTCCTTTAACAATTTGCGGGTTTTAAAAAGGTAATATTTTACCATATCCAATGATAAGCCAAGCCTGGAGGCAATTTCGGAGCATTTTTTCCCTTCAAAATAATACAGGATGGTACATTCCCGGTGGCAGAAGCCCAGTAAAGACAGTTCCCGCTTTAATTTCACCAGATCCGCCTCTTTCCCGGAATCCCCCTCAATGGCATAGGTATCGTTATAGGCAGCCTGTCCGTATTCCTTTTCGGATACATGGATACTGCGCTCTTTCACACGCTTTCTCATGTAGTTACGGTAATTGTTTTCCGCAATTGCCCAGAAAAATCCCCAGAACGCCCCATCGTCCTTCAACCGGTGAATACTGTCCAGCGCGCTAAGGACAATATCCCCCGCCAGGTCCTGCGCCTCCTCCCTGTGTCCGGTTCTGGAGAGCGCATAGGAATAAAGTGTCTGCAGATTTTCAGCAATCAGTTCCGCTGCCTGTTCCTGTGTCATTTTCCGTCTCCTTTGTGCTGTTTTGGCTGACTTTCACTTATATAGTAACAGAAAGGGGATTTGGTGAATGCCTTTTATAAAATTTTTTCCTCCTTCAGGTCTCAATGGCGGCCTTTTATTCCTTATAGTACTGCGCCTGTGCGTTCCATAATTCATGGTATTTGCCGCCCGCATCAGACAGAAGCTCCTCATGGGAACCGTGTTGGACAATATGACCGTTATCAAATACCACAATCTGATTGCAGAAACGGCACGAAGCCAGTCTGTGAGAAATATAAACAGTCGTTTTATCTCCCGAAATCGCGTTGAAGTTGGAGTAAACCTCATATTCGGAGACCGGATCGAGCGCAGCCGTAGGCTCATCCAGGAGAATAAACGGCGAGTCTTTGTAGAGCGCACGCGCAAGGGCGATTTTCTGTGCTTCTCCGCCGGATATTTCTATCCCGGATTGGTCGTATTCCTTATACAGGTAAGTATGGACGCCCTCCGGCATATCAAGAAGCCTATCGCCAAAATTTGCTTTCTTTAAGCATTCACGCACCTTGTTCTCATCAAAATTCCTGCTTGATGCCACAACCTCACCGAGCTTAAATGAGAACAGGCTGAAATCCTGGAACACGACCGAAAATATTGACATGTATTCATCGTAATCATACTTTTGAATATTGACGCCGTTTAACAGGATTTCGCCCTCTGTCGGGTCGTAAAGCCTGCATAGCAGTTTGATGAACGTGGTTTTTCCGGAACCGTTCATGCCGACGATTGCAAGCTTTTCCCCGACCTTGAATTTAAGATTTATATTCTTTAAGGCATAAGCTTCTGTATTGGGATATTTGAAGCTGACATTCCTAAACTCCACATAGTATTCATTATCATCGCGCTTTTCAACCGTCAAGGAACCCTGATACATCTTATTGGGGATATCGAAGTATGAGAAATAGCGTTTCAGGTAATGGTTGTTATCAAGGACGCGTTGAACCGTCGGGACAACATTCGTCAGGGTTTCTGCAAGCAGCATAATACAGGTTACGTACCTGGCGATTGAGCCTATTGTTATGCCTCCCTGCAAAGCGGCATAAATCAGGATGGCATAAATACCAAATTTCAACACGGTATTGAGAATTGTTACAGGAAGCGTCCATACGGCTTTCTTATATGAATTTTTCAGGTCACGTTCGAAATAGTCCCTATTAAGCGCCAAATAAGAACTGCCAAGAAAATCCCCCATATCGTAAAGACGGATATCCTTTCCGGCTCCGTAATGTTCAATATAGTCGAGGAAGTGTTCCATAATAATATTCATATCGACAGAAGAAGCGTTAAAATTCCGGTTTAACTCATTTGTCTTTTTGGTTGCGCAGGCCTGAATCATCAGTGTTACAATCACCCCTGCCGCGATGAAGAGCTTAAAGCCGATCGGAACCGATGAAATCGTAAAAAATGAAACAGTAAGGGCGATGGATGCAACTATTTTCGTCGCTTGTTCCGTAAACCGTTCAATATCCCGATACAGATAGAACAGATTCTGACCCGTTTGATTTTCACGCACAACGCGATAGAACAATCTCGTAACCTCCGGATCTTCAACCGATTCATATGCCATCTGCATGGCTTTTTCTGAAAATGTCCACTCCTCATTTCTCCACATTGCGCTGTACGCAACGTTTTTTTCGGAAGAAAGGTAGGTATTCAGAAGATTAACCGCAAATACAATGCCAACCGTCAGCGCCACATAAAGACTAATCGTTTCCACAGAAGCCCTGGCGATCAGCGAATCAATCACCTTAGCGGAGAAATAAATCGGAACATAGCCGATCACTGAAGAAAGGAACGTGGTTACGACCAACAGTACAGTATATTTTCTGTTGATTAAAAAAGTATATTTTGCTGCCCGTCTTAGAACCTGAAAATGCTCGCGAGGTTTCATTTGCCATCGTCTCCTTCCTTGTCATCCTTATACCAATAGCTTTGTATGTTAAATAATTCCTTATACTTTCCGTTCGCCGCAATCAGCTCCTGATGCGTGCCCTCTTCTGTGATGTTACCGTTTTCAAGAAGAATGATTCTGTCACAAAATGATGTGGAAGCAAGCCTGTGGGAAATGAACAGCGAGGTTTTGCCTTTCGCCATATCGTTGAATTCGGTATATATTTTGCTTTCCGCAATCGGATCAAGCGCGGCCGTAGGTTCGTCAAGTACCAGCAATGGCGCATCCTTATAGAGTGCGCGTGCAAGCATCAGTTTTTGCGCTTCGCCGCCGGAGAGTTCGGTGCCGTTTTCATGGATTTTTTTATTCAGCTTTGTATGGATACCGTCTGGAAGCGCGTCAAGCTTTGCGCCCAGCCCGGCCTGCCGCATACAGATTTCCGCTTTCTTCAGGTCTGTTTCCGCTGTGCTTTTACCCGAAACCGTTTCTGCAAGTGAGAAAAACGCAGTTCTTACCTCCTGAAAAACAGGTGAGATGAGCTTGTAATAATCTTCACGCTTAAAATCAGCTAACGGAATCCCATTGTAAAATATTTCACCGGATGTAGGCCTGTAAAGACCGCACAGCAGTTTCACAAGGGTTGTCTTTCCTGCGCCGTTTGCCCCGACGAGCGCAAGCTTTTCGCCGCTCTTGATCCGTAGGGACAGGTTGTGGATCGTGTCATGCCCTGCACCGGCATAGCGGAAGCTGACATTTCTAAACTCGATTTCCGGAACAGTTCCGATGTGATCCGCGGCTTTGGCAATTCCGCTTCCGTCATATTCCGGATAATCTACAAATTCCCTGAAATCGCACAGTTTGAGGCTCACTGTATTGGCCTGGTTCCAACAGGAGATAATGCCACCCACCCAGGAGGCAAAGGAAGAGATCGCGGCAAAATAGAGGACAAATTTATCAACGCCGATTTCACCGTTTAAGAACATATGGATCAAAAGCGCATACGCACCGCCGTCGCGAATGAGAATAACGATCAAATCTGCAATTCGGGAAAGGAAACTCCTTTTTACTATTTTCCTGTCCCATTTCGCCCGTTGTTCGGATAAATCGCGGTAGCATTCACGCAGCCAGGATGCCATACTGTAGATGCGGATATCCTTTGCCGTCCGGAAATCGTTTGGAAGCACCTCGGCATAACCGAGCTTTTGATCCAGATCAGCCACCTTGCCTCTATGCGCATATTCCCATTTGTTATAGGCTTTGACAGAGAGGATATTCACAATAGGCGCGACGGTCAATATCGGAACCAACCAAGGGCTTGCGAAAGAGATCAAAGAACCGAAAAGCAGGTATCCCAATAGATTTTCAATCATTCCAAAGCTGCTGTACACAATATCCGTAAGGGGTTGGACTCCATCCCTCATTTGAGTGGCCATACTTGCCCTGCTGGCAAGATCCCGCACTTCCTTTTGTTCATAGGTCTGATAGAACATCGTGAGCTGCTTTCTTGTTACAAGTTCGGTCACTTTGTACCGGTAAATTCCGAGTGCGGAATTTCTGATATGTCCAAGCGCCTGAATCAGGATATTGCCGAGCAGAATCAATAGCATAATAATACCGACAGATATCATGGCATGATTGAGCGTCTGAACATTTGTTACCTCTGATACTACAAGCGATGGCAGGTATATTTCCAGATACCTGAGTCCAATGTTGACCGGCACAAACAAAGCCGTAATAAAGAAGGCCGCCTTACTATATTTTAAGAGCATTTTCAGCGACCATGCAAAGTTAGAAAACACGGAATATGCTGGCTTTTTCTTTTTCATTTTCCTATCAACTCCTTTCGCTTACAGTATATCAAAAAAAAGAAAAGAGAAAAAATTCGTGCACCAGATGCTTCTGCCAGTGCACGAATTGCAAATCACTCTATAGCGGGCACCAAAAATTCCGAAGTGAAGGCGCCGTCCTCGCTGTTGTACTTGACCCAGCCCCCGTGTTCTTCAAGGATTGCTTCAGCACGGCGCAGCCCAAAGCCGTGAACGCCGCCCTTGTGGGTTGCAAACAAAGAGCCTGCCTTTTTCCTCTTTGTACCTGCGGAATTGAGCATGGAAAAATAAAGCATAGTTCCCTTTATTGAGATGAAGATGCGGATAAACCGTTCTCCTGTTGCCATACGGCAGGCTTCAATGGCGTTGTCAAGCAGATTTCCGATGATAATACTCAATTCCAGGTCTGAAATCGTCAGCGCATCCGGAACATTGGCTTTCACAGTCACGGCTATATTTTCTGCCTTGGCTTGGGCAATCTTTGCAGACAAAATGGCATCGAGAGATACATTGCCCGTTTTTAACAGAGTATCCACATTCATCAGTTGATGATCAAGCTGTTCAATATAGGCAAGCGCACGATCCACTTCTCCGGCTTCAAGCTGACCTTTCAGCGTTTGCAGATGATGGTGAAAATCGTGCTTGTAGCCCCTCATTTCCTTGTGGATACTCCGCACCTCGTTTAAATGTTTTTCTGATTGCTCAGTCTGATACTCAACCAGCTTCAAATAAGTTTTCTTTCTCATGGGATACCTCAGTTATGTTCTATAAATGCCCGGTTGATATCGTCATACTTTCCCCTTGACAAAGGAAGTTCGGTATTTCCGATATGAACAGAAGTACGGGAAATCCGCGTTATGTGTTTAAGGGAAGCCAAATAGGAACGATGAATGCGGTAAAAGTCATCACTTAACTTGTTTTCAAACACAGAAATATTTTCCTTTATCCTGTACTCATTATCTTTCGTGTGAATGACAATGTAATGCAGAAATGATTCTACATAGAGGATGTCCGATTCATACAGCTTAACGGTTCCGCCCTCGCAGGAGATCACCACCGACGGAGGTTCGACTGAAAGCTTTTCAGCGGCTTTGGACAGCACTTGCGTGAGCTTATCCTCAGGAATCGGCTTGACCAGATAGTGGAGCGCATCCACCTCGTAGCCTTCGCCAACGAATTCATAATGTGAAGTAATAAAAATAATTTCAGCACGGTTGTTGTCCCTGCGGATCCGTTTCGCGAGCTCAATTCCGTCCATATTTTTCATTTCAACATCAAGCAGAAGAATATCATACGCCTTATCTTCTTCATATTCAAACAGAAACGCTTCGGCAGAAGAAAACGTGCGAATATCGCAATGATACCCTTCGTGTACACTCCACGATGCTACAATTGATGCTATATATTCAATTTGATCACGCTCGTCATCACAGATTGCAACTTTATATTTCATGGGCATCACCGTCGTTCCATTTATTAATCAGCATCCGAACAGCTCGGCTGTCTTCTTCATTTTCTCCGCCACAGGAACGCCGAAGGGACATCTCGCTTCACAGGCTCTGCAGGCGATGCATTCAGACGCCCTATGGGAAAGCAGCATATAGTGGGAACGGACCGTCTCCGGCACCTTGGGCTGCATCGACGCTAAGTCATAGTACTTGTTGATCATCGCGATATCCAGCATTGCGGTGCAAGGTTTGCAGTGACCGCAATAGGTACATTCCCCTCTGTAGGAATGGAAGGGTGCGCCCGCAAGAACCGAAGCATAATCCTTCTCCGCCTCAGAAGCCTCCTCATAATGCAGCGCCTGATCCACCTGTTCCTTCGTATCGAAGCCGCACAGAATGGAAGACACTCCCGGCCGGGTCAGGGCGTAATGGATACATTGCACCGGGGCAAGGCTTGTTCCAAAGGGCGAACGCTTTGCGTCAAACAGCCTGCCGCCGGCAAAGCCTTTCATGACGGTGATCCCCACATTTTTCTCCTCGCACAGTCTGTACAGTTCCGCCCTGTCCTTATCGATTCCAGAAAGCTCCCGGGCATATTGGTAGCCTTCGGAAAGCAGCTCGTCCAGATCTTCTCCCGCAGGCAGCATGTCAAAAGCGGGATTGATGCTGAATAGCAGAAGCTCGATCTGACCGGATTCCACCGCGAGCTTCGCGGTCTCAGGATTGTGGGAGCTCATTCCAACATGGCGGATCACGCCCTCCTCCTTTAATTTCCTTACATATTTCATATATTCGGAATCCTGAAGGGCTTCCCAGTCTTCCACCGTATCCACATAATGAATCATCCCCAGATCGATATAATCCGTCTGAAGCCTCGCGAGTAAATCCTCAAAAGCAGGCTTTACATATTTCATATCCCTGGTGCGCACATACTGACCGCCCTGCCAGGTGGAGCCCAAATGCCCCTGCACATACCAGTTCTCCCTGTTTCCGGAAATGGCCTCTCCAATAATATCCCTGGACTTCGGATCCGGCATCCAACAGTCAATGATGTTGATCCCACGCTCCCCCGCATATCGAAGAAGCTCTATTGCCTCCTCTTTAGGGTGACGTTCCAGCCATTCCCCACCGAACCCAATTTCACTCACCATAAGACCTGTTTTCCCAAGTTCTCTTTTTTTCATACAGCTTCCTCCGCTTGATTATTTTTAAAGAATTATTCATCGTCAGTCATTCCTTTATAAAAAAAGCTATCACACCTGAATGCTTGGAAGAATCATACTTTTTGGTCAAATAATTATAAAATATCAAATTATGGATATTCTTGTATTTTGGTAGATTTATGCTATCATTATACTTGTGAAAAACAAGGGAGTCAATCACAAAAGCAGACCTCATATACAGTGATGAGAGAATGACCTGGAAGGAACCAACCGAACAAGGTTCGTGGCAGAATACTTGCAGATGTGGCGCATATGGACGCCGCCGATTTCTTTGGCATTGCGTCCGGGAATAAAATCAACGTCTTCTTTCAACAATTTCTTTCGCCCCATGGAAAGCGGCTAAATCTTGTATTGCGAGCTCCAGTTTCTTATGATCGTTAAAAGCCGGATCGAATATGTTTTTTTCCTTCAGAATAAATTTTTGAGTTCCCCAGTCCATCTTGCAATCTAAATAACCGACAAACCGGTTTCCTATAAGAATGGAAAGAGGCCATTTCATTCCCTTTTTCTTGAAATACTCAAAGGTAAAGGAATAATTGAAAAATGTTTCAAGCCAGGCTTTATCTCTTACAATGATATCCATCGGTGATATAAGCCGGACTTCACAGCCATCCTCAGCCGCCTCCGCATTTAGGAGGCGCGTTTTGGTGGAATGGATATAGTAATATTTTCGACCGATTTTATATGGAAGCCGTACTATCTTCCCTTCTGATTCCAGCTCTTCAAAGACAGGCAGAATATCAATGGTTTTATAACCGGATATGTGTGAAATATGAACAGGGTCGGTTACTCCTAACGAAGCGATTAGTTTTTCAAGGATACATTTTATAGCCTGCTTTTCCTCAATGGGATCATTCGTCCAATCGGGAAAACCTATCTTTTCTTTCAAAATATAAACAGGTTCCCTGAAGGTTCCCGGATTTCTGCCGCAGGTCAAAAGGTCCCCCCTGCGGACCAGTCTGTAAAAAGCACGGAATATAGGTAAATTATAACTGTTGTCATGTTCCCTTCTGTATTTGTTCCATTCATAGGATAAATTCAGATGTTCCCAAATTTGACTGGCAGACAATCCGTCGAATTCCATTAAACTCTCTTTCAATTCTCTTTCCACAGCCTGCATCTCAGGGCTATCCCCGGCCGCAAGCCAGCTTTCGTCGCTGCTTCCCCATCTCACAATGCCTTTTGTGGCATTCTTATACAACGAATACTCATCACTTGGTACAAAAAACATATTACGCTTAAACGTCCACGTTTCAGTAACCCTAAATTCCTTATACGCCGCAACATCCAATTCCTCTGCCTTGAAATCTTTTTTTCTGTTCCAAAGCATCATATATTGGTTTAAATGGATAGTAGGATTCGGGTCATATTGCAATCCACAAATGTCCGATACAATATCCTCTATCCTGTCAGGGCTTTTCTTTAGCAGGTGCTGACTCTCCAAAATAATATTGCGCATAATATTCATATCAAAATCTGTATGACCCATAAAATGAATCCCTCCCGACACCTGACATTATACACCCGAATTGTAAAGAAATCTACCGTTGGTTAAGGTGATTTATCGTAACAGTTCAGCATGCCCTGCGGATCAGGATAAGCGGCGTCTTCTGCTGCTTCTGCCCCGCCGGGTTATCCTGAATGAGCTGTTTTAAAATCCTGTCCTCCAGGGTAATATCGTCCGATTTGCCCAGGATCTCCTGCCCAAGGTCATTGGCATCCACGATCATGCAGCTGATGCCCAGCTCCCTTTTGATCTCATTGCAGACAGAAGCCGGGCGATAGGGAATCTCTATCCCGATGTCCCTGTATTCCTCCCATGCCCCGTCGTAGAAGCCGTCCAGTCCGCTGACCTCGCGTCCGGCAATCCGGTAAAACACGCCCCTGATACCGAACAGCTTACAGAATCCCCCCGCAATGCTCGCCATGATTACACGGGGAAGCCCCACCTTATCAATCGCGTACTGCATATTGATGACCATCCCCACGCCGTATCCTCCCCGGTTCTTATGGTCTGCAAACCAGGAAAGGAATCTCGCCCATCTGCCAATCCTGATTTCCTCCCTCCGGATTACCCGGTGCTGGCAGATACTGATAATTTTCTCACTGATCGATAAAATATCCCCTTCCCTGTAGAGGTCTGAAACATACTCCTTTATAATTTCAAGGTAATTGTCCCATGCGGTTATAAATCTTGTCTGAATCGCATGTCTCAAATAGGTCTCTCCGTCAGCTTTGATTTCGATACTTTTTCCTTCATTTGCAACAAACTCCATTTCTGCCTCCGCAAATATAATATTCCGTCCTCTTCGCCGACCAAGTCTTCCTTATTCAGCATTCCGTTATCTCAGCATTCCGCTAATTCACCCACACCTCCTTTATCGACACCACTTTGCCGTTCCTGTATTCCAGAATAAAGGGCGGCAGTTTCAGATAGTCTATGTCCAGGTCATAATTCTCCAGATACTGCCTGAATTCCTCCGCATCATATGTCACATATCTTTCAATGGTTTCGCTGCCTGTGAACTGACAGAACCAGTCTATCATATCGAAGCATACCTCCTTTGCCAGAGGAAGGGGAAGCAGCTTTTCTTCCTGATTATAGATGAAATATCCATCCCAGAACAGGCCATCCTGCATATCGCTTTCCTGAATGACGCCGAGACCGATCAGCTCCTGCTTACGCTCCGCATCATCGTCCGTGATATATTCAATCACATCCACCGTAAGCATATCCCCGGAGAGCCCACGGATTACGGCGTCTACCGTGCCATCCCCATCCAGGCCGTCCGAGACGGCCCAACCGTCGCGGGAAACATCATTTTCCGCTATGACGGAAGTTCCAAGCAGCACCGCCAGGACCACAAACACAGCCGCGCAGGCCGCAAGCACCCCTATTTTCGTCCTTTTCGTCTTCATAATCGATAATATCCTTTCTTCCATCGCATTTTCACTGAAATAGTTACACAGGGGGCGGAATCCGTTTTTCCCTTCTTCCATCGTAATCAATGCGTTGGCGTAGGCCGACCTCGCACCCTGCCCGAACTGCCTGATCACGCTTTCATCACAGGCAAGCTCGATATCCCTGTTGAAAAGAATAAACATCACCCACACAAGAGGATTGAACCAATGAACGCACAGAGCCGCCGTCATAACCAGCTTGGCCAGTCCGTCAAAATACCGGATATGGGCTGTCTCATGCGCCAGCACAAATGAAAGCTCCTCCCTGCTGTTCCGGACCATTCCCACCGGCAGTAGGATCACAGGATGCAGGATTCCATAGGTCAGGGGGCTTTTTACATAATCAGACTCCCTGAGGGAAACTGTCCTTCCTGACAACAATCTCCTCCTGCCCCCATTCAGGACAGCTTTGGTATCCGTTATAATGGCATCCTCCATGCAAAGGGATCTTGTAAACCTTCTTCGGGTATAACAATAAGCCGCGAGAAAATAACCCGCAAGCAGGAGTACTCCCGCGAACCAGACCATCGTCCAGATTCCCGGCAGCCACCCCATTTTCCCCACAGGATCCTTTACCGTTCCCATACCCGCACTTATGGGTATCTTCATTGGAAGACCCGCCTGACCTTGAACGCCCGCCGGGGAATCCAAATCCCCTCCTCTGGAAAATAAAGAATAGATGCTGATACCGGAGGTTATGGAGAACGGTACCAGAAGCCTCACCAGGACAAGTTCCCATAAGGCGCAGAAAATCCTTTTGGGAAATCTGTCCAAAAACAATGTCCTGAGGATCACAAGCACCATGATGAGAACAGCACCGGAAAAGCTCATCTGCAATAGGCTTATTCTCAGAAAACCCATTTCCACCACTCCTTCTATCATTTCGATTCCCGCACGATCTTCTTAAGCCTTTCAATCTGCTCACCCGAAAGCTCCTTCCTTCCGAGCAGGGCAGTAAACAGCTTATCCACAGACCCATCAAATATCTTATCGATCAGCTCGTTTGTCTCCGCCATCTGCACCTCCTCTTTCCCGATCAGCGCATGGCACATAAAATTAGGCTCTGTCCTGGCAATCGCACCCTTTTTGATACATCTCTTAATCAGAGTATAGGTAGTATTCATATTCCATCCCACATCGGCTGCCAGCACATCTGATATATGCTTCGCCGTACAGTCACCTTCCCTCCAAAGCACATTCATTACTTTTAACTCCGAATCAAATATCTTGATATCCATTTTCATCGCCTCCCGTATCCAATTTGTATCCAACTTGTATTTAGTCCGTGTCCTTCCTGCTTTTTGCCGGTAATTGTAAAAAGTCACAAGACTGTAGTAGTGTGATAATCATATACTACCAGAGTCTTGTGGAAATGTCAATACTACCAGAGTAGTTTTTATTGGACCACAATATTTGACTTTTTTTTGACTTTCATATAGTATACTGAAAAAAATGCTGCCGGGAGGGAACAACAATGGCCTACCGAATACTGATCATAGATGATGAAAAAATGCTGACCGACCTATTGTCTGAGCATTTAAGGAACTGCGGGTACGAACCGCTTGTGGCGAATGACGGCGGGGCGGCATTAAGCCAATTACAGAAAAAGCCCGACTTAATCCTGCTGGACATCAATATGCCCGGTATCGACGGGCTACAGCTTTGCAGGAACATCCGCAGCCACGTTGCCTGTCCCATCCTTTTTTTAACGGCGCGCATCTCAGAACAGGATAAGATCAACGGGCTGCAGCTCGGCGGCGATGATTATATCACCAAACCGTTCAGCTTAAAGGAACTGACCGCGCGGATCGCCGCACACCTGCGCCGGGATGAAAGAAACCAAAACAGGGCTTCCGTCCTGACTACCGCCGACGGTCTGCTGATAAATCTAACACAACGGCGTGTGTTTTACAGGGAAGAAGAAATTGAATTTTCAAAAAAGGAGTTTGACCTGATAGAATATCTGATGACATACAGGGGGCAGATTTTTGACAAAGAACGGATTTATGAAGCGGTATGGGGAGTTGACGCGGAAGGCGACAGCAATGTCGTAAAGGAACACATCAGAAAGATACGCTCCAAGCTGCGGGCGGCCGCCGGGCGGGATTACATCGAGACAATCTGGGGGGTGGGATATAAATGGAGCATGTGAAACAAAAATCATTGAAAACAGAGTTTTTCACCGCCGTGTCGGTCACCCTCCTGTCGGTGGCGCTCGTCTCCTCCGTTACCGTCTACGGATGCCGGCAATTTCAGAAATGGCTGCTGCCGGAAAGAGATTATGTGATGCTCAATATCAGATACCGGACGCAGGAGGCCGTGATAGATCTGGGATCCACACGGTTTGAAGTGGACAGCGGGGAGCCGCTCGCGGTTCCTTATATCAGCGGTATTGTGGACGGCGTGCCCGTCACCGGGAAATATGACCTGAAAGACCTTATGTTCTCCGTGGAGAGCCTGGACTACGGCATCGGCCGGAATGGTCCCAGACGGAGGTTAGCGTATATCGGGGCCGGAATCGCCATGGGCGCCCTGCCCGCCGCGTACTCCGTTGCAGGCTTCGTCCTGTGCGCCCTGTGGTTCTATCGCAAAAAGCTTTCCCCTGCCATCACGGTTTTAGATGAAGCTACCCGGCACATCAGTCAGCAGGATCTGGACTTTACGGTCTCCTGTGGGCTGGGAAACGAGCTCGGCAGACTGTGCCGGTCCTTTGAGGAAATGCGCCGGACCCTGAAGGAGAATCATCAGGAGCTGTGGAAAATGATAGAGGAACGGAAGCTGATCCAGGCGTCCATCGCCCACGACCTGAGAAATCCCATCGCCATCATCGAGGGCTACACCGAGTATTTACAGCTTCATTTGCAGACAAATGACCTGACAACGCAGAGGCTTCAGGAAATTGTCGGCAACATTGACCACGCGGCAAAACGGCTGGGGCAATATACGGAATCGGTCAGAGAGATCGATCAGCTGGATCATATCGAAATTCACCGCGAACAGGTCTCCGCAGGCGAGCTGATCTCGGATCTCACAGCTGATTTGACCCTTATGGCTTCAGAAGCCGGGAAAAATCTGAGTACGACAGGCGAGGTGCCTTCCGGCATGATTTCGGTCGACGCTTCGATCCTCTACCGTATTCTTGAAAATATCCTGGGCAACGCCCTGCGGTTCGCAAGGGAGAAAATCGATCTGTCCTTTGCCCTGCAGAATAAGGAGCTCATCATTTCCGTTGCGGATGACGGCCAGGGTTTTTCCGAGGAAATACGAAAGGGCGGGAATGGACCGTTAATGCCCAGGGCGGAGGAAAACGGACACCGCGGGATGGGGCTTACCATCAGCCGGATCCTATGCGGGAAGCACGGCGGGCGGCTGGAGCTTGCAAACAGACAGCCCCATGGCGCGATGATAAAAATAATCCTCGGGGTTTGACCGTTTCCTTACCTTTCCCGTTTATGACCTCCCTGTATAACATCTTTAGATGATGCAGGGAGGTCATTTTTTATGAAGAAATGGATATGCGCCCCAATTGTCAGTAGAAATCCGGCGGACAATAAAACACCGTAAGCTCCACCTGTCCTGGCTCTTCCTCATAATGGCAGGATATATAGTAATCCCCCAGCAGGAACGCGCGCAGGGGCTTTTCCAAAAGCATTTTCTCCCCGGTGGCAAAATTCACCATGCATATTTCGGGAGCCTCATCGCCCTCCCCGTCCTGACTCTTCCAGACAATCCTTCCGTCAAAATATCTTCTGCTGGTATCTATTCTTCCTTCCAGACGAAGAACATCCTCCTGAATCAGCTCATAGCCCGGCCCCAAATACTCTGTATCCTTCAGATCCACGCAGAACATTTCAAGAGTGCCTAAGTCTATTATACCCAGACAATCCCTTCCGGCCATTCCCCAATAATCCTGATCCAGATAACCATCAAGCTTCATTGAATCGGCATATGACATATTCGTGGGGATTTTGGAGTATTCCCTCGACAATTCCTTCAACCTGACATAAAATACAGCAGCATAAAACAATACCATTGCCACAGCCAGAACGAACAGAACAGCGAGCCCAACCCGCATCCGGAAATCCTGACTTCTGCTATTCTTCTCCAATTTTACACAATTCATCCCAAAACCTTTAATACCTTCCCCTAAAAACAACCTACAATCACACCAGATTTGCAGCCCCTATGATACCTGCCGTATTACCCAGTGTTGCAACTGTAACCTCCGGAATCTCTCCTTTCTCGCCGCCATAGCAATCTTCCTTTATTCTCTGATTGATGGGCGCCAGCAGATAATCCCCCTGTCCGGAGACGCCTCCCCCTACCAGAACCTTTTGCGGTCTGAAAAGATTGATCAAATTAACAATACCTGTTCCGAGCTTTTTACGATAATTTTCAACCAGGGCGACGCTTACGGCATCCCCTTCCTTCGCCGCTTCAAAAACCATCTCCACGCAAAGCTTTTCCAGATCTCCACCGCACTTTTTCCAAAGGGAGGTCTCCCTGTCGGCTTCCATGGCACGCTTCATATCGCGCAGCAGGGCCGTTGCCGATGCATAGGCTTCCAGACAGCCCCTTCTTCCGCAGGTACAAAGCTCGCCGTCCTCCACGATGGCCATGTGGCCGATCTCACAGCCACCCACCATCTTTCCTTCAAAAAGCTTACCGTCAATGACCACTCCGCCGCCGACCCCGGTTCCAAGGGTCAGCATGATCACATCCTGACAGCCCTTTGCCGCCCCTGCCACGGTTTCACCCAGGGCGGCGCAGTCCGCATCGTTCGCCACATAGACGGGAACAGGAAGATATTTCTCCAGCTCCGCCGCCAAGGGCACATCCTCCCACCGGATATTATTGGAATAGATGACCACACCCTTTTTACGGTCCACCGTGCCGGGCATTCCCACGCCCACACCGCTTAGGCGTTCAATAGGAATCTGCTGCTCTACAAGGAGGGCGTAGGTCTGCTCCCCGATATCCTTTACGACCTCCTGCCATCTTCTCTCGGCGAGGGTAGGAATGGACTTCCGGGCAATGATATTCTGCTCCCCGTCCACCAGACCGATCTTTACAAAGGTGCCTCCGATATCAATGCCGACACGGACAGGATCCTCTTTTTCACCGACCGTCGTCACAAGGGCCTCGCATTTTCCTGCCACTTCATATGCCCCGCTGCCCGCAGGAAGGAAAAAGCTGTCGCCCTTTTTAAACTCCATCACATCCCCGCCGCACTGGATGGAACCGCTGCCTTCCAAAAACAGGATGCTCATAAAGGAGCTGTCATCCACAAAGCCCTCCATCTCCTTCATCAGACAGCCGTCGAGGTTCAGCTTATCCACGGTAAAATAATCACAGCTCGCCACATGGGGATTGCTGCTTTTCCTTTTCACCACAGGGCCGCGGTTGGTCACATCCAGAGCCTTCGCGATATGCAGATCCCTCTTCTTACCGTCCTTCCCCACACGGCCATAATCATAAACGCGGTAGGTCACATTGGAATTCTGCTGAATCTCCGCGATCACGATGTCCTTGCCGATTGCGTGGATGGTGCCGGATTCGATGAACAGGACATCCCCCTTATGGACAGGCACGGCGTTCAGCACCTCCAAAAGTGTATCCTCTTTAATCCTGCGCTCAAACTCTTCCCGGCTGATCTCCTTTTGAAATCCATAGTAAAGGAAGGCGCCTTCCTTGCAGTCGCAGATCACCCACATCTCGGTTTTACCGTACTGACCCTCATTCTGCAGGGCGTACTGATTGCTGGGATGCACCTGAATGGACAGATTGTCCTTCGCATCGATCAGCTTGATCAAAATCGGGAAATCCTTAAAACGCCTGCAGTTCCTGCCCAGGACATCCCTGCCCTCGGCCTCGATATATTCTGCCAAAGTCTTTCCGGCGTAAGCCCCGTTCCGTATCCGGGAGGGTCCGTCCGGATGACAGGACAACTCCCAGCTCTCCGCCAGGATCTCCCCGTCATACTGTTTATTGTACTCCTCCACAAGCCTGTGTCCGCCCCAGAGATAGTCCTTAAAGCTGGGCTCCAAACGTAATAAAGCCATAATATCCTCCTCCGTTTTCAAGTTATTACCCTATGCCTATGTCCAAAGGGTCTGTTCGCGCGACTGCAAAAGCAGCCCGCGCCGGCCTCATCTCACCTATATTCTACAATAACACTCGGCAATGTTCAAGGGCTACTTTGCTTCCAGAAACCGAAACGGTTCCCCGGCGTCCATCTGCAGGAACATCATACAAAGATAGGCTCCCCTTAGGGAAACCTTTTCCTCCCTCAATATCCGCCGGACCTGCTCCTTATCCGCCAGTATCACGCGTATCCGCTCCGAAGCCTCGCACATCTGTATGCCTTCCGCGTCCTTCACTGTGCCGAACACCGCCGCGCTGGCCTCGTCTGTCAGCCCCGGCCCCATAAAAAAGGGGTTGCGGAAACAAGCCTCCCCGCCTGTATATTCTTCAAAATCCAATCCTGTCTCTTCCTTCATTTCCCGGACCGCTGCCATTCCTGCGGTTTCCCCGGCATCAACCAGGCCTGCAGGAAGCGCATAGATTTCCTCGTCCAGCGGATAACGGTACTCCCTGATCATAACCAGCCTTGGGGTTTCTTCCCTCGTCACCGCATAGATCACGATACCTTCCGGATCCAGGGCCTTGGTATATAGCTTCAGATTCTTTTCCTCATTTCTGGATGCAAAATAGTAATCAAAGCTCCTGCCCCCTGTGTCCACCGCATCAATATGGTACAGGTTCAGATGCGGATTATCGGTCAGCTTCTGCACGCCGCCTATCCTTTTTACGCCCGCGCCCGCCGACATGGCGCCTGCCTTCGTCATACCTTCCATCATACCAACTCCATTTCTGCCTGCGTTGCACAGGCAATATGCCTGGAATAAATACATAAACTATAAGGGAAGCCGCAAGACCTCCCTTATCCGTATTCCCGTATCATTTTATCGTTATCCAGATTTCCTTTATCTTCACCCGGTGGGGCATCCTACCTGAGCGGTCTGTGCTTCATGTCCTTGATGGGTATATTGGCAAACAGCGCCGGCACAGTGCCGTTGCCCCCCTCAGACTCAGTCTCCGTGATCTGAATGTCCAGACCCTGGGGATCGATATCCATATATTTGGAAATCACCTCAATGATATCGTTCTTGATCATTTCCATGATCTCGGGAGAGCAGTTGGACCTGTCAGATACCAGAATGAATTTCAGGCGATCCTTTGCCACTTCCCCGGAACCCTTTTTGCGAAAAAAATCCATTAATTTCATACCGATTCCCTCCCCTTACTTTTTGAATATATCCTTCAGCTTGCCGAACAGACCCTTTTTTGCATCCAGGTCCATAAAAGGAACCTCTTCACCTACGATACGGTTACAGATATTGTAATAAGCCTGTCCTGCCAGACTGCTGCCTCCCACAAGGGGCTCGCCCTGGTTCGTCGCCACTACGATCTGCTCGTCGTCAGGCACCACGCCGATCAGGTTGATGGAAAGGATATCGCATACATCCTCCACCTTCAGCATATCCCCGCGCTTTACCATGTCCATGCGGATTCTGTTAATGATCAGATCGATCCTCTTCATCTCGCCGGCCTCTAAGAGCCCCACGATCCTGTCCGCATCACGGATCGCAGATACTTCCGGGGTTGTCACCACCAGGGCCCTGTCCGCACCCGCGACAGCATTCTTAAAGCCCTGCTCAATCCCCGCCGGACAATCCAGGAGCACATAATCAAATTCCTCTCTCAGTTCGTTTACCAGCTCTATCATCTGCTCCGGAGTGACAGCGTCCTTGTCCCTCGTCTGGGCGGAAGGAAGGAGACACAGCTCGGGATATTTTTTATGCTTAATCAGAGCCTGCTTCAGGCGGCATTTACCCTCCACAACGTCCACCAGATTGTACACGATGCGGTTCTCCAGCCCCAGCACCACGTCCAGATTCCGAAGGCCGATATCCGTGTCGATCATCACAACCTTCTTATTTAACATCGCAAGTCCCATGCCCACATTTGCCGTAGTGGTGGTCTTGCCTACACCGCCCTTTCCAGACGTGATCACAATTACTTCGCTCATTTCCTGTCTCCTCCTGTATCTTTCCTTTCTTTTGCACTTTGTATCATTGGAAGAACCTTACTTCTCGTTTCTTTTACAGCTTATCCAGGCAGCCCTTGGTCATGGGCTCAACATAGATCGTGCCCTCCCGCGCCACCGCGATCTGCGGAGAATAAGCGCCCTGCACGGCTTTCTCCTTTTTAAAAAGATGCCTGCTGTCCTTCACCTTATCCGGGCTCTTGGCGATCACATCCCCGATCTGAAGCTGTATGGGCTGCATATCCAGGGCGAAAATAAAGCAGCTTGAATCGCCGTTCATCCCTGCGCAGGCATTCCCCTTCAACGCGCCCAGCACCACAACGTTCCCTGCCGATTCAATCCTTGCACCGGGATTCACATCCCCGATCAGGGTAACGCTGGCGGGGCATTCCAGAACCTGCCCGGAACGAAGATTTCCCTTGTAAAAACCGCCCTGCAGGTCAACCGCGGATGCCTTCTCCGCATGGGTCAAATGCGTCTTCTCAGAAGAAACTTTCGTACTGCGCACGGATTCCGGCTTCTTCACGGGAGCATCAGATCCCTTCCCCTGGGGAACCTCCCCTTCCTCCGTGGCGGCCGTAGTCTGAGCCCTCCTGGCAGTCCGGCGTCTCGGTATCCCTGCGGCATCTGCGGCCGCCTCCAGCCGGTTCTTCATCCGTTCCTCCTGCAATCCGCCCTGATCCATAATGCTGACGATCTGAATATCGCTATTCGCCATGATCACGTCCACGATCTTTATTTCTTCCTCGGTGGACAATACCCTTCCACTGAAAGAAACGGCCATTTTTGCATTTTTAAAGAAATTCCCTGATTCCCTGAATTTCTCTCCAATGATTTGCAGCAGCTCCTGAAAAGGAAGCTGGTCGCTTAAGATCAGCTCCATTCCATATTTGTTGCTCTTAATCACAACCTCTTTTGTCATATTCTCCTCCGAATATCCGTTACTGCCTGATCGAACGTTTCTATTATACCGTCTTTCTTAAAATATGAAAAGCATTTTTGTAAGAATTTTGTAAGAAAGGTGAAAAAATTGTCGAACAAGATGGCCAACGCCTCTCATCCTTTCGCCGCATCGCTACCAACGCCCTGAATTTCGGCGCAGACGGGATAATGGTCAGAGAGATAAAGACCATCCCTTTCGTCCGTCCATTTCTCAACGCCTTCACAGACAAGGCCTTCACTGATAAAAATATAATCAATACAGCAGGGATGGGAGCCCTTGTAATAGCCGTGGTAGGTGATACCGATTCCCTCAGTCACGTTGGTAAAGGAGGGATAGGACTTCATCACCGCCATTTCCCCGCTCTCAGGCTCCGCGTTCATATCTCCCGTAAGGATGACGGGCGCATGAGGGAAAAACTCATTCTGCCGCAGGCGCTCCATAATCTGGGTAAGGCCCTGAATCCTTGCCCCCGGTCCCTCGTGGTCCAGATGGGTGTTGGCCACCCTGAACACAAGACCCGTTTCCATATCCTCAAAAACCGCTTCCGTACACACCCTGGGACAGATGCTCTGGTCCGGATAGCGGGAGGCCGGAAGGAAAGGCGTCTCCGACAGCCAGTAGATATCCAGTTTCATCAGATTGATGCGCTCCCTGCGGTAGGCAATGGCAGTCTGTTCATCCCGCAGCTGCCTGTCCCTTCCGCAGCCGACGATATAATAGTCCGTAAGCTCCTCCTTCAGCCACGCAGCCACATGAGGCAGTACCTCCTGAAAGCAGATAATGTCCGGCCGCTCCCTGCGCAGCTTTTCCAGAATAAAAGCCTTACGGTGACAGAAATTATTGATGCCATCCTGCCCGTTATCCAGGCGGATGTTAAAGGTGACAATTTTCATTTACCCTGCCCCATCCCTACAATTTGTATTGAAACCCGACAAGATCGGTTTCACAATTACCTACTATTTTACATGAAAACGGGCGGATGGCAAGATTTTTTTGCAGAAAAAAAGAAGAAACAGGGATGAAGCAAAAACAACAGGCCGTACCGAAAGCGGCAGGTACAGCCTGTTGTCCCAACTCATTTGATCCGTTCTATTGATCTTCTTAGGGAAGATACTTTTTCAAATCACTTTTTCAAATGGAGAACCCTTATTCAATCACATGGATCCAGCCCTTGGGCGCCTCAATCCTGCCCATCTGGATACCTGTTAGGGTATCGTAAAGCTTCTTAGTGACGGGTCCCATCTCGTTCATACCGCTGGGCATGCAGATTTCCGTGCCATGGTCCACGATCTTGCCTACAGGAGAGATTACAGCGGCAGTTCCGCAGAGTCCGCACTCGGCGAAATCCTTCACCTCGCTTAAGAGGACTTCTCTCTCCTCCACTTCCAGTCCAAGATATTCCTTCGCCACATACACCAGGGATCTTCTGGTGATAGAGGGCAGGATGCTGGAAGACTTCGGGGTGACCACCTTATTATCCTTTGTCACAAACAGGAAATTCGCGCCGCCCGTTTCCTCCACCTTCGTGCGGGAGGCGGGATCCAGGTACATGTTCTCGTCATAACCTTCCTTATGCGCGCTTACAATAGCATGAAGGCTCATTGCGTAATTCAGTCCTGCCTTGATATGACCCGTGCCATGAGGCGCCGCACGGTCAAAATCACTGACGCGGATGGTCAGGGGCTTCGCGCCGCCCTTGAAATACGGTCCAACCGGGGTTACAAGAATACGGAACTGGTATTCGTCCGCAGGCTTCACGCCGATGACCGGGTTGGAACCGAACATATAAGGACGGATGTACAGGGTTGCACCGCTTCCATAAGGGGGAACAAACGCCGCATTCGCGGACACCACCTGATTCACCGCATCCAGGAAACGCTCCTTCGGGAATATGGGCATCTCCAGTCTGGCGGCGGAGTCCATCATTCTCTCTGCGTTCAGGTCAGGACGGAAGGTAACGATATGGCCGTCTTCCGTGGTATATGCCTTCAGGCCCTCGAATACGGTCTGCGCATACTGCAGGACGCCTGCGCACTCATTTAATACGACATTGGCATCCTCTGTAATGGCGCCCTCATCCCATGCGCCGTCTTTATAATTGGATACATATCTTTTATCTGTCTGAATGTATCCAAATCCCAGATTGCCCCAATCAATATTTTTCTTTTCCATAGTATCTTCCTCGATTCCTAAAATGGTTTATTTGCTACTCATTATTATACTTTTCACCGGGGTTGTCAAGATACTTTTTCAGGTTAAAGCGGCAACGTAAAGGTCTTTCGTTACAGGATTCTATATGCGCTCATACTTCATGAACACATACGGAATGTCAAAATATGTCTGCTCGTCGCTTTCCGCAGTGACGCGCCATGCAGCATCCTTATCCAGGTTCGGGAAATAGGAATCCGCCTGATACTCACGGTCTATTTTTGTCACATGGGCGACGCTGCAATAGGGCAGCATCTGGCGGTAAACGCTCTCGCCGCCTATGATGTAAACGTCGTCATCATTGTATTTTTTGAGCTCTTCCAGAAGCTCCGGGATGGAATGGACCACAATGGCATCCTTTACCTGATAATGATGGTCCGTGCTTAAAATGATGTTGGTGCGGTTCTTTAAGGGTAAGCCCTGGGGAAAGGTCTCCAGGGTCCTGCGCCCCAGAACCACCACCTTGCCCGTAGTCTCCATGCGGAAGTGCTTCTGGTCATTTGGGATGCGTACCAGCAGCTGATTGCGCAGGCCGATGGCCCAGTTATTGTCTACTGCGACTATCATATTCATATTAAAATCGTCCTTTCTTTGTGCGGATGCTTTGCCGCAGGGCGGTTCTACACCGCAATGGGTATATCCAGAATCTGGGGACCGGTTTCGTAATTCTCTGCCCTGACGTCATCCCTGGTAAACTGATAGAAATCGCGGACATCAGGATTGAGCCAGAACGTCGGCGCAGGCTTGGGTTCCCTTGTAATGAGCTCCTTAATAATGGGCACATGTCTGTCATAAATATGCGCGTCCGCGATTACATGGACCAGCTCACCCACATTCATACCGCAGACCTGCGCCAGCATATGCACCAGCACGGCGTACTGCACCACATTCCAGTTATTCGCGGCCAGCACATCCTGGGAACGCTGGTTCAGGATGGCGTTCAGGGTCAGCTTTTCTTCCCCGGGCCTCTGTGTCACATTAAAGGTCATGCTGTAGGCGCAGGGATAGAGGTTCATGGCGTGCAGGTCCTGATGGACATAGATATTGGTCATGATGCGCCTGCTGAAGGGATTATTCTTCAGGTCATAGATCACCCGGTCCACCTGATCCATCATCCCCTCCTTATACTGGTGCTTCACTCCGAGCTGATAGCCATAAGCCTTCCCGATGGAGCCGTCCGCGTCCGCCCATTCATCCCAGATATGGCTGTGCAGGTCGTGAATGTTATTGGACTTTTTCTGCCAAATCCAAAGCATTTCATCCGTTGCGGATTTTAAGGCGGTCCGGCGCAGGGTCAGCAGCGGAAATTCCCTGGACAGATCATAGCGGTTCACCACTCCAAACTTTTTGATGGTATAAGCCGGCGTTCCGTCCGGCCAGCGGGGTCTGACCTTTTCCCCCTCCGTACTGGTTCCGTTTTCCAGAATGTCCCTGCACATATTGATAAATACTACGTCAGCGTAACTCACTATTTTTCCTTTCCGATGAATGCACCTTCCGGCAGGAGACGCCCGTGATCCATCCGTTTTTCTCCGATCAATTCTCTATCTTGTCACACAGATTGGTAATCTGGTCCGCGAACTTGGCCATATCCTTATTTGCCAGTCCCTCGCTTCTCTGCACGACCGCCAGGAGTCTCTGGGCAGCCGCCAAAAGCCTCGCATAAACGCCGGAAGCCACCCTGGCTTTTTTCTTAACAGGGATAGGCTCCGCCTCGTATTCAAGCTTCCCGGAAAGCAGATTGAACACAGTTCCGCTGTAGGGTGCGTAAGCCGGAATCCCGTACTGCACCTTCAGGCACTCCGCAAAAGAAACGCACACCTTATCCTCTCCATGTACAACAAACACCTTCCTGGGCTTCTCCTTAAAGCCCGTGATCCAGTGAATCAGTCCATCCTTATCGGCATGACCGCTTAAGCCCGTGAGCTGCCTGATCCGCGCCCGCACCTCAATGGGCTCACCGAACAGCCTGACCTCTTCCGCGCCCTCCACAAGCGCCCTTCCCAGGGTTCCCACCGACTGATAGCCCACGAAAAGGACCGTACACTCCGGTCTCCAGAGATTATGCTTTAAATGATGCCTGATCCTTCCCGCATCGCACATGCCGGACGCGGAAATGATCACCTTAGGCGTATCCTCAAAATTGATCTGCTTCGACTCTTCGCTGGTAATGGCCAGCCGCAGCCCGGCGAAGGAAATGGGATTGATATTCTCCCGCACCAGCTCCATGGCTTCCTCATCGAAGCATTCCTTTCTGTTTTCATTAAAAATATTGGTGGCGCTCACTGCCATAGGGCTGTCCACATACACAGGGAAATCCTCATGCCCCTTAACCAGCCTGCCCACCTTAATCCTGCGCAGAAAGTAAAGAAGCTCCTGGGTCCTTCCCACCGCGAAGGAAGGGATGACCACATTGCCTCCCTTATCGAAGGTCTCCTGCAGGATCTGCGTGAGCTCCGACACATAATCTCCCTTTGACTGGGGATGGTATCTATCCCCATAGGTGGATTCCATCACAACATAATCCGCTTCCTCCGTCAGACTGGGATCCCTTAAAAGGGGCTGGTTCTTATTGCCGATATCCCCGGAAAATACGATTTTCTTCGTCCTGCCTTCTTCCGTCAGCCAGACCTCAATACTGGCCGAACCAAGAAGATGTCCGATATCCGTAAAGCGGATCCTCACGCCGTCGCATACATCTATGATCTTACCATAGCCGCAGGGAATGATCTTTTTGATCACCCCTTCCGCATCCTCCATGGTGTAAAGCGGCTCCGCTGCCGCCAGGCTGGAACTTCTCTTCGCTTTGCGCTGCTTCCATTCCGCCTCCATCATCTGGATATGCGCGCAGTCACGCAGCATGATCCCGCACAGGTCAGCGGAAGCCTCCGTAGCGTAAATCCTGCCCCTGAAGCCCCTGGCATACAATAAAGGCAGCAATCCCGAATGATCCACATGGGCGTGGGTCAGAAATACATAATCCACCAGGCTCTCCGCCACAGGCAGAGGGGCATTTTCAAAGACGTTAACGCCCTGCTCCATCCCGTAATCCACCAGAATATGCTTTCCGTTTACCTCCAAATAATGGCAGCTTCCTGTCACCTCATGATCTGCCCCTACAAAGATCAGCTTCATATAACCCCTCCGTTTCTTTATCACTTCAAACGATTCGCCATCTCATAAAACTGGTAATAAATCCCTCTCTGTTCCATCAACTGCTCGTGATTGCCCTCTTCCTGTATCCCCTCCTCCGTCAGGACCAGGATCCGGTCCGAATTCCTGATACTGGAAAGCCTGTGGGCGATGGTCAGGGTAGTGCGTCCCTCGGAAAGCCGCGATAAGGACTGCGCTACCGCAAATTCACTCTCGTTATCCAGCGCGGATGTGGCTTCATCCAGAATAATGATGGGCGGGTTTTTCAAAAATACCCTGGCGATGCTGATCCTCTGCTTCTGCCCTCCGGAAAGCTTCACGCCGCGCTCTCCTATATAGGTATGATATCCATCTTTTAATCCAAGTATGAATTCATGTGCGCCGGCACGCTTCGCGGCCTCCACCACTTCCTCCATGGATGCGCCCGGACGGCCATATGCGATATTTTCAAAGACCGTTCCCGAGAACAAATAGACATCCTGCTGCACGATCCCGATATTGCCCCGCAGACTCTTTAAGGTGAAATGCCTGATATCCTCCCCGTCCAGCGTGATCTGCCCCTTTGTCACGTCATAGAACCGGGGGATCAGATTGCACAGAGTGGTCTTGCCGCCACCGGAGGGACCCACGATCGCCACTTTTTCCCCTGCACGGATATCCAGATTTAAATTCGCGAACACCCGGTTGTGGTCATCCGGATACTCAAAGCTCACATCATGAAAGGCGATATTGCCCTTGGGGTCATGAAGCTCCACCGCATCCGGCTCGTCAAAAATCTCAATATCCGCATCGATGATCTGCAGAAACCGCTCAATTCCCGTCATGCCCCTCTGGAACTGTTCCGCGAACTCGATGATCCGGCGGATCGTCGCGATCAGAGTGGATACATACAGCATATACGCCACCAAATCGCCCGGCTCAATCATCCCATGGATCATGAAAATGCCGCCCGCCACAACCACCATCAGATACATCAGACCGTCGAACATCTTTACAGAGGTCTGGAACAGCGCCATATATTTATAGGTTTCCTTTTTAATATCCAGGAAAATACCGTTATCGACTTCAAACTTATTCTCCTCAACGCCCTCGTTGGTAAAGGCCTTGACCACCTTATGGCCCAGGAGACTGTCCTCTATCCTGGCGTTCAGCTCGCCGATCTGGACACGCTGCTTGCGGAAAGCCGCCCTCTGCCGGAAGTTCAGGATCATGCATACAACGCACATGACCGGCACAAATAAAAAGATCAAAAGCGTCAGGGGCAGATTGATGCCTGCCAGAATGATAAAAGAAATCAGGGCTTTGATCCCGGCAATGAAAAATTCCTCCGGGCAATGGTGGGCGAATTCCGTCACATCAAACAAATCGTTGGTGATCCGTCCCATGATCTGCCCCACCTTGGTATTGTTGTAATAGGTGGTGGACAGCTGCTGCAGATGCTTATAGGCGTCCCGGCGCATATCCGTCTCAATCCTCGCGCCCATCACATGCCCCATATCCGCCATATAATAGCTGGCGACACAATCAAGCAGACGCAGCGCCAGATAAAGAAGCCCCAGGCCGGCGATGGTCCGCACTGAGAGGGAAGCCAGATCCCTTAGCCCTTCATTGGTGATGTAACGCATGATGAGCGGCAGCACCAGCTCGCATACCGTAGTCAGGGATGCGCAGAAAAGATCCATGCACAGGGTTCCCGTATAATTCCTGAAATATGGTACAAACCTCCGCAGCAATTCGCCGGAGGTATATTGCCTCTGCTCCATAAAACTCATCTCCTACAGGTATATCTTACCATGAGAGATGAGTTTTCGCAATAACGGGATGATGGCCCCGTCAATAAATTTGGAGTGAATTTGGGTAAACAAGCCGAAAAAATCAGTGTCAAGCATTTTTGAAAATGTCTTAAAAAATCAAAAACATTAGCGCCGTGTAATGTGGCGCTTTTGTCATTCTTGG
>CANPYG010000010.1 GCA_947588205.1 uncultured Acetatifactor sp.
TGTACAAAGAGGTGTTCTCACCTCCGGGAGTTACAGACGAGCCACAAAATGTGTTTCACGACGCCCTTCTGAATTATTAGAAGCACTATCTCCTCTTTTAGCCTTTTGAGGATAAGGACGAACTTCTCGCCCTCTGTGGTTGATTATCCTTACGCAACATGTCGAATCCTTTTTCCAGATTTCCATCCAACTTCTCACCCTTCATCTTTCGATCCATCAGGCTACTAATATGATAGCTGTGACTTTCATCTTCCAGGTACATGCCCCGTAAATTTACTACCTACAGATACTCTGCAGTGCAAACTACTTTGCAAATCTGTAACTGATTATTAAATTGTTCATCCCAAGTTTTTCTTGGAATGTCCATATATTACATTAGTTTCTATAATGCCGAAAGTGACAATCACGGGTCTTTTTTATCAAAACAGGTACTATTGTGGTCTTTTTTATCTTCGCTTGACAATTTATTCCAAATATGTTTGGGCAATGGTCTTGTTGGTTCCTTAAATTTCTCCAAATACATTTCAAAAATATCTGTATTAATCAATGCTGAATTTCCAACCTTATATACTGCCCCTGCTTCTGAAGCCAAAACCATAATCCTTGATTTACTTATGCCATAAATAATGGCTCCCTCAGTAGCATTTACATATTTTTTCATAATGTCTTTTGTATCTGAATAGAACTTATATGAGTTACTCATTCAATTCACCTTCTTCCTGTCCGTATAACGGCTCTTTCAAAGGTCTTACAGGTTGTCTGAATTGCTCCATGTAATTATCAAATATTTCTAAATTAACCAGTACAGTCCCTCCTGTCCCCTCATTTATTTTATATGTAGCACCTGCTGCTCTAGCCAGCTCGATAAACCTATTCCTTCCAATACTGTATATAATTGAAGCTTCTCCAATTCTCGCAAACTTTTTGATTATCTGCTTATTTGTTCCCGGCACTTTATATATGTGTTTCATAAACTCATCAAACCTTTCCTTTTTTACCAAATGAATACGGGTAAGCTTGTATAAAGAACTTGCAGCCTTAGCTATATATTCAGTTTCCTCAACACTAAATCCATATTCATGAGCCACCTCTTCGACCCTTATGTATCTTTTTATTACCTCCCCACCATGAAGATAAGCCCTAACATCCGGCTGTAATTGTGTTACCATCCTTTTCACCTACTTATAAAATTCATCATCAACTATATGGAATGTCTCAATGTACTCATCAAATATTTTTAAATTCACAAGTACTAACTGTCCTAACTTATAGATTGCTTTGGCATCCTTAGCCATTTGCATAAACTTTGATACGCTCATATGATACATTTCTGCTCCTTCGCTATATCTTACAAACTTTGTATTACCATTCTTCTTAAATTCCTGATATGCCTTTGTGTGTTCCATGCTATTCTCCTTTCGGTATTTCAATTGTTCCTATAACGCAAAAAGAGGACATCTTCTAAATTTCTTTAGAAAATGTCCTCTAAGTAATACAATCTTTAATTTTTCAGACTAAGCAATCTGTACTAACCTGTACTAATCTTTTTTTGACTATGCCAAAAATTGGTCAAATCTTGGTCAAAACCCCTTGACCAACTATATATTTTAGTACATCCACGCTCTGAAACCCTTGATTTTCCTGCATTCCTACTTATCAATAGACTTCATCGTGGGGAACAACAGCACATCCCTGATCGCAGGCGAGTTGGTCAGCAGCATCACGAGTCTGTCAATCCCGTAACCAATCCCCCCGGTAGGCGGCATACCAATCTCCAACGCATTTAAGAAATCCTCGTCCGTATGATTCGCTTCCTCGTTGCCCATGGCGAACTGCTTCTCCTGCTCCTCAAACCTTCCTCTCTGGTCAATGGGATCGTTCAGCTCCGAATAGGCGTTGCACATCTCCCTGCCATAGATAAACAGCTCGAACCGCTCCACATAATCCGGCTTGTCCGGTTTTCTCTTGGTAAGGGGTGAGATCTCCACCGGATGATCCATGATGAACACCGGCTGGATCAGATGCTCCTCCACGTATTCCTCAAAGAACAGATTCAGGATATCGCCCTTGGTGTGGCGGGTCTCATAATGAAGACCCTTCTCGTCCGCCAGCTTCTTGGCTGCTTCCGTATCCGCCACTTCATCGAAATCAATCCCTGTATATTTCTTCACGGCTTCCACCATGGACAGACGCTCAAAAGGCTTCCCGAGATCGATCATCTCTTCCGCATAAGGGATCAGGGTAGTGCCGCACACCTCCTGCGCCACATAACGGAACATATTCTCCGTCAAGTCCATCATACCATAATAATCGGTATAAGCCTGGTACAGCTCCATCAGGGTAAACTCCGGATTATGCCTCGTGTCCAGACCTTCATTGCGGAATACCCTGCCGATCTCATAGACGCGCTCCATGCCGCCTACGATCAGTCTCTTTAAATATAATTCCAAAGAAATCCGCAGCTTCACATCCTCATCCAACGCGTTAAAATGCGTCTCAAAAGGTCTCGCTGCCGCACCTCCCGCATTGGCGACCAGCATCGGCGTCTCCACCTCCAGGAAGCCTTGTCCTTCCAGGAAACGGCGGATTGCGCTGATAATCCTGGAACGCTTGATAAATGTCTCCTTTACCTCGCTGTTCATGATCAGGTCAGTATACCTCTGACGATAGCGGATGTCCGTATTGGTCAGACCGTGAAACTTTTCAGGCAGAATCTGCAGGCTCTTGGATAACAGCACGACCTTTCCCGCATGCACGGAAATCTCACCGGTCTTGGTTTTAAATACTTCGCCCTCGATACCGATGATGTCGCCCACGTCAAATTTCTTAAAGTCCAGATAAGACTCCTCACCCACGCTGTCCCTTGCCACATAGCACTGAATATTGCCGGGAAGATCCTGAATGTTACAAAAAGATGCCTTGCCCATGATGCGCTTGGACATCATTCGCCCGGCAACCCTGACAGTTTTGCCTTCCAGTTCTTCAAAATGGTCTTTGATATCCGTACTGTGATGCGTCACATCATATTTTGTGATCTGAAAAGGATCCTTTCCAGCTTCCTGCAAAGCAGCGAGCTTCTCCCTTCTGACCTTTAACAGCTGATGAATATCCTGCTCCTGTGCGTTTCCGTTCTGCGCTTCTGCCATATCTTCCGCTCCTTTTGTCCTTCTGCCCGGACTATAATTTAATTGCTTCTCTGAATCTCCAAAACCTTATAGGAGAACACCCCCGCCGGGGTCTCCACATCCACGGTATCCCCGATCTTACAGCCGATCAGAGCCCTGCCTACAGGACTCTCGTTGGAAATCCTGCCTTTAAGGCTGTCCGCCTCGGTGGAACCAACGATCTTATATTCCAGTTCTTCGCTATATTCCAGGTCAAGGATTCTTACCCTGCAGCCGATGTTGATCTTATCCAGATCCACCTCATCCTCAACCACGACCTCGGCATTCTTTAAAATCTTCTCCAGCTCTTCAATTCTTGCCTCAATATCGCGCTGCTCGTCCTTCGCGGCGTCATATTCCGCATTCTCGGAAAGGTCGCCCTGCTCCCTGGCTTCCTTGATCTTCTGCGCTACCTCCTGACGTTTGATGACCTTAAGATCATGAAGCTCATCCTCATATTTCCTCAATCCTTCATAGGTCAAAATGTTTTTCTTCTCACTACTCATTGCCAAACCCTTCTTCCTTCAAAATTACAATCATGGCGTTTCCCCCATTGATTTAGGTATTATAACCATTTTTAGGAACAGTGTCAAGTGCGAAGCCTGTGATTCTTACAGAAGTCCGCGATTACCGCGATTAGTCCGCGATTCACAGCCATTTTCGCATCGAAACAGATAATATCCGGGAAGGATACTGCCTCCCCAGCCGCTCCCATTCCTTTTTCATGGAAAAATAGGAGATATTTCTGCCTGTGCCCTCAATACGCCTGCGTTTCCGCTCATTGGAGCCCATATCCAGCCAGATACTGCCGGGGGCAGCCTGCGCAGCCAGAGCCCATACCGCCGCTCCGAGCCCATCTGCGACCCTCGCTTCTTCCGCCGCTCCGAGCCTATCTGCGACCCTTGCCTCTTCCGCCGCTCCGACCCTATCTGCGTTCCTCGACTCTTCCGCAATCCCGATCCTTCCTGCGCCACGTCTCCTGGGAACGACCGATTGATGCGCCTTCCCGCTGCTTTCGATTGCAAAATCCAACACGATCAAGGGCGTATTGCCAACAGTACCGCCTGCAACGCTTCTTCGTGCTTCCATACTGTTCTCCACCACATCACAGGCAGCGGCAAGCCCATATTCCTCATAAACTTCCTCCAGGAAATCTTCCAGCACCCCATGCTCTTTTCTTTCCGGGAAAAGGCCGTCCACAAGAAAACGGAGATCCTTCGTATACCTTAAACGCCCTCTGAGCAGCCGCGGCACAAAATCCTCAAATCCCAGCACTACAATCCGTTCCGGTTTTCCGGTCAGCATCAGCGCTTTATCCAAAAGATACCGCGCATAATCTTCCCTGTAATAATCGCGGAATTCCGGATAGGGCCAGCTTTCCTGCCACCACTCAGCCATGCTTCTTTTGCCCAGCCAGGCTTCCAGGGATTTATCATACACAGTATCCACAGATGAGCTGTAGCTTAAGAACGGCACAAGATACCCGGCAAGCTCCCAAGGATCAAGACATGCCCACGGGATATTGACATAGACCAGGCTGGAATCCTCCCGCATGTCCTCCTTCATCCGCCTAATATGAAAAAAAGGCGGGAACGCGTCTCCCCTGCGCTCATTTTTCTTTTCCAGCATAAGATAAAGAATCGTATCCATGCTATCATTATATGAAGGAATCTACAGGTTATAACCAGCCGGACGATAACCGGACAGAAGCCTTAAAAGACCGTAAGAATCCCGCCCGATCATTTAAAAATATTTTCCACCCCTTCTATCAGCTCCTGCATCGTCTCCATAGTGTTGATCGTCTGTCGGAACCTGGCGGAATGGGGCAGCCCTGCGGTATACCAGGCAAGGTGCTTCCGCATCTCCCGCACGGCGGTATATTCCCCCTTATACTTTAGCTGTAATCCGGCATGTCTGAGAACCATTTCCCTTTTCTCCTGATTGGTCGGCGGCGGAAGGTATTCCCCCGTTTCCAGGAAATGCACAGTCTCCCGGAAAATCCATGGATTCCCCTGGGCTGCGCGGCCTATCATCACCCCGTCGCATCCGGTCTCCTGCAAAAGCCGAAGCGCTGCATCCGGTCCGGTTACATCCCCGTTGCCGATGACAGGAATCCGGACGGCGTCCTTGACCCCGGCAATAATATCCCAGTCAGCCCTTCCTGAATAATACTGCTCCCTGGTGCGGCCATGGACCGCTATCGCGGCGACGCCGCAGCCTTCCGCGATCCTCGCGATCTCCACGGCGTTCACATGGGCGTCGTCGAAGCCTTTACGGATTTTGACCGTGACAGGCTTAGCGGTTGCCTTCACCAGCTTTTTCAGGATCTCCTCCACCAGCCCCGGATCCTTCATCAGGGCGGATCCCTCTCCGTTATTTACCACCTTTGGAACAGGACAGCCCATATTAAAATCCAGGATATCGAAGGGGCGTTCTTCTATTTTTTTAGCCATTTCACTGATGATATCAGGATCTGAGCCAAACAGCTGCAGTGAAACGGGGCGCTCCCCGGGGTGGACCTGCATCAGCTCTTCCGTATTCTTGTTTTGATAATATATCGCCTTGGCGCTGACCATCTCCATACAGACCAGTCCTGCTCCCTGCTGCCTGCATAACAGACGAAATGGCAGGTCAGACACACCTGCCATCGGAGCCAGGATCACCGGATCGTCCAAAACAATATTTCCGATTTTTAATGTTCTCATCCGATAACCTTCTGATTTTCTTTCATCCAATAAACTTCTGATTTTTCCTTCATCCGGCAACCTTCTATTTTTCTGGATCCTTACTGCTTCCCGTTTTTCACGTTCTTGTTATAAATGATCCTCAGTCCGTCCAGGGTTAATGAGCTGTCATATACATCGATCGCATCCGTCTCGTCCGCGATCAGTCTTCCAAGACCTCCCGTGGCAACCACCATAATATCTTCCAGACCGCTCTCCTCTTTCATCTTGCGGACAATATACTCAGTCTGACCGATCTGCCCGTAAACAAGCCCCGCCTGCATATTGGAAATGGTTTCTGTCGCCAGGAGCGACTTGGGCTTGCGGATCTCCACTTCCGGCAGCTTAGCCGCCTTGCTCCAGAGCGCTTCAAAGCTGATGCGGATTCCCGGGGCGATGGCGCAAGCAAAGAAATCCCCCTTTTCCGAAATCAGACTATAGGTAGTGGCGGTTCCAAAATCCAAGACCATGACGGGGCCTCCATATTTTTCATAGGCAGCCACGGCATCCACGATCAGGTCTGCCCCCACGTTTCGGGGATTCTCCGTCACCAGATTGATCCCGGTCTTCACACCCGGTCCCACGATAAGGGGGGTGGTTCCAAGGTAACGTTCTATCCCACGGACAAGAGAATGCATGACATCCGGCACCACGCTGCCGATAATGGAACCTTCTATTTTCTCCGGCGTAATCCCTTTCGTGCCCAGCAAGGAAAGCAAAGTGACGCCAAATTCGTCAGAGGTTCTGGGCGTCTCCGTCATCATCCGGAAAGTCGCCTTAAGCTCCTCCTTGTCGTAAACCCCCAACGTCATGTTTGTATTTCCCACATCAATCACTAAAATCATGTCCCGAACCTACCTTTCCATTTCCTTCTGTAACCGAAACGCTCTATCCCTGTTCAAAGAAACGCTTCTCATCACGAATTTTCCTCATTCTCAAGGAGATCCCCGATCTTTTCCTTCAAGATAAAAACTCTGTAATAGAGACTCAAGGACTCCAGAAGCTCCTGCCTCTTGCGCCTGATTTCTCCAATTAACAAACCGCTGGAAATCTCATCATAATAAATGTCGTCCTCCTCAGCCTGGGTTTCCAAAGACAGGGAGCCATCTTCTTCAAACACGATCGTAAAAATTCCTCCGACCTCTTCCGTAAAGAGCACACAGATTATATGCAGCTCATCTTTTATGGAATCCGGCATTTTATCAAACTGCTTATTGAAATAATACTTTTTTTCATAGGCATTCGCCCCGCAGAGCACTACTCTTTTCCCTTCCATAAGCCCTCCAGCCGCAAAAACTTAACCGCCCAAATAAAAACGCTAAATCTTAAGGTAGCTCCGCAACAGTTCAGCCGCGCCATTCGCAAAGCCGCGCTTACGCGCTTTCCGTCGCTATGCGACTCCCTTTGCTCATAAAATGGCGGCTGGCTGAACTGTTACCTATATTAGATATATCCATAAATTCCCCTGACGGAAACCTCTCCGGCATATACCTGCACCGATTCCCCATCCTCTTTTTCCACCAAAAGCTCTCCCGTATCGGTAATTCCTCTGGCGGTTCCCCGGAATTCGCCCTTCGGATCGAGCACGCACACCTGTCGGTCCCGGTTCACCAGCATCCTGTCGTAACTCTCCTTAAGGCGCGAAAGATTACCCACCGCGAGAAAGCTCTCATAGTCCTCTTCAAACGCACTCATGATGTCCGCAAGCAGCGCGCTTCTGGACACCTTAGCGCCGCATTCCGCGTCCAGGCAGGCTGCCTTATCCGCAATCTCGGAAGGAAATTCCTGCTCCCTGACATTGACGCCCACGCCGATGACGACATAATGAATATAGCCTCTTTCCACACTCATCTCTGTGAGGATGCCGCATATCTTCTTTCCGTTGACCACAATATCATTGGGCCATTTAATTCCACAGTCCAGACCGGTCTGCGCGCGAATTGCCCTCGCCGTCGCATGCGCCATCACAAGCGTCAGCATGGAAGCCTTCTCCGGCGCGAAATCGGGTCGGAGCATGATGGTAAAATAAAGATTCGTCTTTGCAGGGCTCACCCAGCCTCTGCCGCGTCTTCCCCTGCCCGCAGTCTGCATATCCGCCACCACTAAAGTTCCGTGGAACGCGCCATTCTCCGCCTCCACCTTTGCCTGGATATTGGTGGAGCCTAAAGTATCAAAATAACACAGCCTCTGACCTGCCCATTTCGTATGAATCAGGCTCTTCAGCCCATCCGCCCCGTAAGCCTCCAGGGTATCCAATAAAAGATAGCCCCGATTCGGAACCGCATCTATCCTGCAGCCCTGCGCCCGAAGCTGGCCTATCGCCTTCCAGACAGCAGTCCTAGATACTCCAAAATGCTCACAGATCTCCTGCCCGGACACATAATCTCCACGCTCCTTAAGCCACGCCAGGATATCAGCCTTCCTGACAGAACCTCTGTTAAAATGTTCAGACGTCCTCCTGTCCGCTATTTTCCCGTCCGCTGTTTTCCTGCCCGCCATTCTCCTGCCCCCGTCACAGCGTCGCAGCCATCACTGCTTTAATTGTATGCATACGGTTCTCCGCCTCTTCAAACACCAGGGAATAAGGCGCTTCAAACACCTCGTCCGTCACTTCCATCTCGGCGATCCCGAACCGTTCGCCCATCTGCGCTCCGATCTTCGTCTTCAGATCATGGAAGGCGGGCAGGCAATGCATGAAAATAGCCCCTTCCCCTGCATTCTCCATCACGCCGCGGTTCACCTGATAGGGTGAAAGCACGCGGATCCGCTCTTCCCAGATCTCGTCCGGCTCCCCCATGGAAACCCATACATCCGTATAAACCACATTGGCTCCTGCAGTTCCCTCTTTCACATCCTCGGTCAGCGTAACGCTCCCTCCGGTCTGCGCCACGATCCGTCCGCATTCCTCTACCAGTGACTGCTGCGGGAAATACTCCTTCGTGGTACATGCCGTAAAATGCATCCCCATCTTCGCGCACGCCACCATCAGGGAATTGCCCATATTATAGCGCGCATCTCCCATATAGGTCAGCTTGATCCCTTTCAGATATCCGAAATGCTCCCGGATCGTCAAAAGATCCGCCAGCATCTGCGTGGGATGGAACTCATTGGTCAGCCCGTTCCATACCGGAACCTTAGAATACTTTGCAAGCTCCTCCACAATATCCTGCCCATATCCTCTATATTCAATACCCTCAAACATGCTGCTGAGCACTCTGGCGGTATCCGCAATGCTCTCCTTCTTGCCGATCTGGGAGCCTGAAGGGTCGAGATATGTAGTTCCCATTCCAAGGTCATGCGCTGCCACCTCAAAGGAGCATCTGGTACGGGTGCTGGTCTTCTCAAAAATCAGGGCAACATTTTTGCCGCGAAGCGTGTCCACCGGAATCCCTTTCTTCTTTTTTTCCTTCAAATCCGCCGCCAGATCCAGCAAATACAGAATCTCTTCCGGGGTAAAATCCAACAGCTTTAAAAAATCGCGTCCTTTTAGGTTCATATCCGGATACCTCCTGTTTCAGATAGTTATAACTATACAGCATTGCGCCCTGAATTGCAAGGACAGAAAACAGAATAAGCCCGGAAATGAGGACACTGCGCTCATCTCCGGGCTCTTTTCATTTCCAGACTTTACATTTAGTTCTTGGATGCTTCCTTAAACGCCGTAGCCATACTTGCGATCCCCTGCAGCTCTGAAGGAAGGAGAATGGTGGTCGCCTTGCCGTCAGCTACCTTCTCAAAAGCCTCCAGGCTCTTGATCTTGAGCACTGCCTCATCCGCGCCCGCTTCCTTCAGCATTCTGATACCGTCTGCATTTGCCTGCTGCACCTTAAGAATTGCTTCCGCTTCACCTTCTGCCTCACGGATCATCTTTTCCTTCTGAGCCTCAGCGCGCAGGATTGCGGACTGCTTCTCAGCTTCCGCACGCAGGATTGCGGATTCCTTTTCACCCTCTGCCACAAGGACCTTAGCCTTCTTTTCGCCTTCTGCACGTGTAACGGATTCACGCCTCTCACGCTCTGCCTTCATCTGCTTCTCCATGGCGTTCTGGATCTCTGCGGGAGGAATAATATTCTTCAGCTCCACACGGTTTACCTTGATGCCCCAGGGATCCGTTGCGATATCCAGGTTTGCGCGCATCTTGGTGTTGATGGTCTCGCGGGAAGTGAGCGTCTGATCCAGCTCCAGATCACCGATGATATTACGGAGCGTGGTCGCCGTCAGATTCTCGATCGCCATGATCGGGTTCTCCACGCCGTATGTGAAAAGCTTCGGATCCGTGATCTGATAGAACACAACGGTATCGATCCTCATGGTGACGTTATCCTTGGTGATCACGGGCTGGGGCGGGAAATCCGCTACCTGCTCCTTCAGATTCACCTTCCTGGCGATCTTATCCAGGAAAGGCACCTTCACATGAAAACCAACCGACCAGGTTCCCTGATACGCTCCCAGACGTTCTACCACATAGGCCTGGGCCTGCGGCACGATCTTAATGCAGGATACCGCAATACAAATTGCCAAAATAATCACTACGATAATAACATATTCCAAACCACCCATATCTCTCTCCTATCTGCGCATTCACTGCGCTCTTAATTTCAGCTTCTGTTCCCTCTGAACAAAAGCTATTTAGATCCGGGATCCGTCTCTGTGCACTCAGGAACCGGATCCGGCGCCTTTTCACAGCCAGGCACAGCGAATCTCTCCGCGCCCGCCTCTGAAGGCGAAACCTCAGCTTCCCTGACGATCAGCTTCACCCCGCTGATTGCCATTACCGTAACCACGGCGCCCTGTGGAATCGTTTCATTTTCCACAAGGGATCTGGCGCTCCATTCCTGGCCATTCACTGTTACCTGTCCTTTTGCATGGATATTGTCCACCTCTTCCGTGACAATCCCACGTTTCCCTACCAAGCTTTCCACATTGGTCTTAATGCGGTCTTTATTAAAATATTTGACCGCGACCGGCCTTGTGAAAAACAAAAGCACCAGCGATACCAGGAAAAACAAGATGATCTGAACCGCGACCGGCACATGCAGTATGGCGGCAATAATTGCCACTAGGGCGCCTCCCGCGAACCAAATGGTTGTTAATCCCAACGTGGCTACTTCAATGATAAGGAAGACGATCAGAAGCACCAGCCATAACTCAATTCCCATGTAACCACCTGCCCCTTCCATAAAATAAATGTAGCTTTTTGGTTGTTATCTTTACTACTATATCCAGTTTACTACAAGTTAACGCAAAGGGCAATAGAAATCTTCGCACGATAAGCCGCTGTAATATGCAAAAGAGCCCCTCCGGATATCCGGAGAAGCTCTCTGCTCTTTTATTTTAAATTATATTTCCGGATTTTCCTCTCAGGAAAGCCCTTAATAGAATACGTGATGCCCAAGCACAAGACCGTTTCGACCGTCATTGCGGCGGAAATGCGTCAGATCTCCTACCGGGGATGTCCCGGACAACGCATCCTGGGCCGCCTTAATGCACTCCTCGGATATCTTGCCGGACTCATAAACCCTGTTCAGCTTACCGCTCATAGCAGGGGTAAACTGGCCCGAAGCATAGATAACTCCGTGAATGGTATCCGGATATGCCGAGCTGCGCACACGGTTCATCACCACTGCGCCTACCGCCACCTTGCCTTCATAGCTTTCTCCGCCGGCTTCACACTGAATCAGGGCTGCAAGGAGGAGCGTGGTATCCGCATCGGTTGTATAAGCCCCGTAATTCTTATGCCTCTCAGCTTCCCGCTTGGCAGCCGCCTCGGCTTCTTCCCTGATCTTAATCTCTTCTACAGTCTCTCCTGCATCAATGATAAAATCCAGGGTTACATGTTCCGCCGAAACATATCCTTCCTCATCATCAAATTCAATACAGATCCAGGATTCGCCCTCTGTATCACCTTCGATTGCCATGAGCGCTTTTAAAGAATCCATGGCTCCCGCGGAATCATTTGTATCCATGGGAATGGATGCCTCCAGACCGGTCTCCTCCGATGTACCCTGCCCCTCTTCAGGCGCAATGACATCGACCACTTCTCCTTTAGGAAGGACTCCGCAAACCTCCGCATCCCTGGAAGGCTCTCTGCGGACGCGCAGCACATCATCCATATAGGCGACCGTCTTGCCGACCTCCCTTGCCAGCTCTATCGCGTCCCCGTCAAACAAGAGATATTCATCCTTTGCCCAGCCAACCACATTTCCGGATTGTATCTTTGTCCAGCCATCCTTCCGTTCCAGGATCGTGCCTCCGCAATCCTTATAAAGCTTCCCCACGGTCTGGGAATCTTCATTGGCTTCACTGCGTATATTCAGGGCACTCTTTACATCAGCCATCACTTTGTTGAAATGCTGATCTTCTTCCTCTTCTGTACTGTCTATTTTCTCAGCCGTCTCATGAATGGCATCTGTGGTATTATTAGCGCCCGGATCAAGGATCGAAGAGACGCCGCCGCTCAGAGTGTCCAAATATCCGCTGCCGGCAAAAACAGTGAATTTCGGCAGTACCATCAGACTGAGACAAAGCATCGACAGACCAATGCCGGGTATCAGCCGCCCGATACCTTGTGTCCGCCCGGCAAATACCTTTAATCGCCTTCTGCTTCCTGTCATTTTTTAGTACCTCCACCAAATAAAAACAAATTATGTCGAAATGTTTCTTTCTTGCATCTAATATATTACGTAATTGTTAAATTTGTTACGAGGTATATCATAACACTGGCAGACGGTTTTGTCAATCCTTTAATTCGATCCCATTCATCCTTTCATTCATCTCCCTGGACTTCGCAATACACGCTTCAACGGCATCCATAACCGTTCCCCGGAAACCCATCTCCTCCAGCACCTTAACTGCCTGAATGGTCGTTCCTCCGGGAGAACATACCATGTCTTTCAGTTCTCCCGGGTGTTTCCCGGTCTCCAACATCAGTCTGGCGCTGCCGAGGACTGCCTGGGCAGCGAACTGATATGCCTGCGCCCTGGGCATTCCCTCCGCCACAGCCGCATCTGCCATAGCCTCCAGGAATAAAAATACATAAGCCGGAGAACTCCCACTGATCCCGACCACCACATCCATAAGCCGTTCCGGCAGTACGCCCGTCGTACCAAAAGCATTCATGACCTCAAGAACCTGCTGCAGTTCCTCTTTCGTCACGTTTTCTGTGGCACAGACCCCTGTACAGCCTTCCAGGACCAGCGCCGGGGTATTCGGCATGCAACGGATCAGCTTCAGCTCCGGTCTTTGGAACGCCTCTCTAAGATAAGCGAGGGTTCTGCCTGCCGCGATGCTGACCACCAGGGTACGTGGATGGACACAATCCCTTATCTGGGCGATGACCTCCGGGAAAAGCTGCGGCTTTACCGCAAGGAAAAGGATATCCGCATTCCTCGCCACTTCCCTGTTGTCCAGCGTAACATTGACCGCGTATTTTTCAGCCGCCCTGGCAAGAGTCTCCTGCGTCCTGGCGGAGCCTGTGATCTCCTGCGGCTTCACGAGCCCCTTCTGTAAAATACCGCCTATCATGGCGGTCGCCATATTTCCCAGGCCAATAAATCCAAGCTTCATATTCTGTACTCCTATAATTTTTTTTATATTTTCCCGGAATCTTTCCCATATCTCCGGTAGTCTTTATGACAGTTCCATATGCCTCTGCCGATGCGCCTCATACATCAACAGAGCTGAGGCGATGGCGGCATTCAAGGATTCTACCTTTCCTTCCATCGGGATCCTGAGAGAATGCCGGGCGAGCTTCGCAGTGCTTTCTCTGAGTCCTTTCGCCTCGTTCCCCACCAGAAAAGCCGTCGCATGTCTGAAGGAAAAGCTGCCGTAATAATTCTTCCCGTTCAGATGGGCCGCATAAGTAGCCACGCCTGCCTGATGCAGCTGCCCCAGCGTTGCTTCCAGATCTGCCACGTAGAGAAAGGGAACTCTGTATATGGATCCCATCGTGGAACGAACCGTTTTGGGATTATAAATATCCACAGTGTCCTCCGATAAAATTACTCCCGTAATGCCTGCGCCTTCCCCTGTGCGCAGGATGGTTCCAAGATTGCCCGGATCTTGAATATTTTCCAGAACCAGCAGCAAAGGATCCGGTTTTCGCAAAAGATCTGAAAGCTGGTACCGGGGCTGGCGCAAAACGGTGAGGATACCCTGCGGGGTCTGTGTGTCCGACATTTTTCGGAATACCTCATCCGAAACCAGCTCAAAGCCGGTCTTTTTAAGCTTGTCCTCCACAGGCAGCCCATTTCCTTGAAGCCGGATTTTTTCCTGCAGGCTCTCTGAAAGATACACCTCCAGGATCTGCTCCCCGGGAGCCTCTTCAAACATTTTCAGACCTTCCGCCACAAATACTCCATCCTTATGCCGTTCCTGCGATTTTTTCTGCCACAGTACTATCTGCTTTACTCTCTGATTCGCTGCGCTCGTGATCATCTTGCCGTTCCCTTTCCGTTTTTCCCTTTTTATTTTTTTCTCTTCCGTTTTCTTCTCTTCCGTTTTCTTTTCTTCCGCTTTCTTCTCTTGTGTTTTCTCTGTTCCCTCTTTCTGCCTTTGCGTTGTTATGATTTTCCTGCCAATACAAAAGCTTACGGGAAAAAACGAAGAAAGCTGCAGTATCCTCTCAGGTGGATATCCTGCAGCTTCCGGTATCTGTCGGCAGGCTTCCAAGCCCTGTCGGCTTTCATTTTCTGTCTCAATCCTTCCTCATCTCGACGGTTCGGCTTCTGTCCTGCAGCGGATCCTCCCGTGAGCATCAAGGAGCAGATGCTTATGACCCTTATAACAGATGCGCGACCTCCCACTGGTAGCTGTCGATGCCTTTGGTCATATTCAGGGCCTCTTCAATATCATAATCCACAAACTTGCCGTCACGATATCCGACTACCCGGTTGGTCTTGCCCTGCATCATGATATCCACCGCATATGCGCCCATAATGGAAGCATAATAACGGTCCTTACAGGTGGGGCTTCCTCCGCGCTGCATGTAACCAAGAATGGTTGCACGGGTCTCAATCCCTGTAGCCGCCTCAATTCTTCTCGCCATGGAGGTTGAATGGCCGATGCCCTCCGCATTGATGATAATATGGTGGGTTTTGCCCTTCTTACGGTTGGCAATGATATTATTGATAATGTTCTGTTCATTAAAATCATATTTTTCCGGCAGGAGAATATCCTCCGCTCCGTTGGCGATGCCGCACCAAAGGGCGATATAGCCTGCGTTCCGTCCCATTACCTCGATGATGCTGCACCTCTCATGGGAGGAGGAAGTATCCTTTACCTTGTCGATCGCCTGCATTGCGGTATTGACGGCGGTATCAAACCCGATGGTATAATCCGTACATGCGATATCCAGGTCAATGGTTCCGGGAAGACCGATGGTATTCACGCCCAGCCTGGAAAGTGCCTGGGCGCCGCGGTAAGAGCCGTCGCCGCCAATGACGACAATACCGTCGATCCCATGCTTCCGGCAGATCTCAACGCCCTTCATCTGCCCATCCCTGGTCTTAAACTCCATGCATCTTGCCGTTCCCAGGATGGTTCCGCCCTTCTGCAGGATCTCCGAGACGCTCCTCGGCTCCATATCTATGATCTCTTCATTCAAAAGACCCATATAGCCCTTCTTGATTCCCTTTACCTTCAGTCCGCGTGCAATGCCGGTTCTCACCACCGCACGGATAGCAGCATTCATGCCCGGTGCGTCACCGCCGCTTGTCAATACGCCTATCGTTTTTAGCTCCTTTGCCATGATGACGTTTCCTCCTATTATTGAGCAACTCCTTTAGGTTTCCCCAGCAAATAATTCTAATACAACTTTTCACTGTTTTCAATAGGTTAGAAAACAATTTTCACATTTTCACTTCCAAAGATTTCTTTCAGTCTTGCTGTCAGCTGCTCGTCCGCGATCACGTTCAGGTTCGGCGGGAGCACCCTCACCTTCCTGATATCCTTCACATAAATCACCAGATTGTCGTTTCCGTCAGAATCCGCTATGGCATCCAGAAGCGCCTGCTCGGACTTTTTATAGGTGTCCACATCCGGGAACTGGATCCAGACCCCGGAAGGAATCTTTGATCTGACCGGAACCTGGCCGGCGGTTCCGGCATAGGTTTGATCTGACGACCTGCCCTGATTGTTGGTATATCCTGCCTGTGATCCGGATCGATATGGCTGCGCGGTCTGCTGATATCTTCTTCCAAACGGATTCCCGCCCTTAGCGGCCTCTTCAAAGGTTACGATCTGCTCGCAGAGCACCTTTCCATCCTTCTCCTCTTCCAGGGATACGCGCCCTTTTACAAAAATCTTTGCTTCTTCCTTCAGCTCCGATGAGTATTTCTCGTAGTCTTTTGGGAAAACCACCACTTCCACGCTCCCGACCAGATCCTCCACGGTCAAAAACGCCATGACCTTATCATTTTTCGTATATTTGATGGTCTTGTCCGCGATCATTCCGCCGATGATCACAGGCGCCTGGTCTGTCACGCCGATTGTTCCTTCCTCCTCATCCAGCGTAAAATCGATGGAACTGTTGGTCCTGTAACGCTCCCAAAGCTCCTTATATTCCTCCATGGGATGTCCGCTGATATAGATGCCCAGCACCTCTTTTTCAAAGCCAAGGAGCATTTCCTTATCATATTCCCCCACTTCTGGCATACGGATATCGAAATCCTCGCGGCACTCCTCATTCGCAATATCGAACAGGGAGAGCTGTCCCGTCATATTGTTCTTCCTGTCCTTTACGACCCGTTCCATGATCTGTGTATAAACGCTCATGAACTGCTTGCGGGTGCCGCCCAGACTGTCCAGGGCTCCTGCCTTGATGAAGTTCTCAACCGCTTTCTTATTCATTTCCTTATCGGACATACGGGTGAGGAAGTCCTTCAGGTTGGTAAAAAGACCTCTTTCAAGGCGTTCCTTCACAATACTGTCTATGATAGGACGCCCTACGCTCTTAATGGCGGTCAGGGCATACCGGATGCTGTTGTTCGTCACTGAGAATCCGACTTCCCCTTCATTGATATCGGGAGGAAGAAGCGGAATGCCCATGCTGCGGCAGGAAAGAATATATTCCGACACCTTCCTGGGGTTGTCGATCACGGAGGTCATTAAAGCTGCCATAAATTCTACCGGATAATAGTGCTTTAGCCAGGCCGTCTGATAGGCTACCACGGCATAGCAGGCTGCATGGGACTTGTTAAAGGCGTACTTGGCGAAGTCCATCATATCGTCGTATATCTGCCCCGCCACAGCTTCACTGATGCCCTTGGAAATACAGCCCGGAACGCCCTCCGCTTCATTGCCATAAATGAAATTCGCCCGCTCCTTCTCCATAACGGACTGTTTCTTCTTACTCATGGCACGCCGCACCAGATCGCTTCTGCCCAGGGTATAGCCGCCCAGGTCGCGCACGATCTGCATCACCTGCTCCTGATAAACGATACAGCCATAGGTGGGCTCTAAGATCGGCACCAGCTGCGGGCAGGCATAGGTCACATCACTGTGGGAATTCTTTCCCCTGATATACTTGGGGATAAAATCCATGGGACCCGGACGGTACAGGGAAATTCCTGCAATGACATCCTCCAGGTTCTGGGGGCGCAGCTCCTTCATGAAGTTCTTCATGCCCGCGCTTTCCAGCTGGAACACACCGTCCGTTTTGCCCGTGCTGATGTAGGCAAAGACCTCCGGATCGTCATATCCCAGGTGCTCCATATCCACATGGCGCCCTGTATTTTTCTCAATAAATCTCAATGCGTCATGAATCACGGTCAGGGTCCGCAGACCCAGGAAATCCATTTTTAACAGTCCAAGCTCCTCCAGGGTAGTCATGGTAAACTGGGTGGTTATGGAACCGTCGGAGCCCCTGGAAAGAGGCACAAAGTTCTCGGCTGCCTCCGGGCAGATCACAACCCCGGCGGCGTGCATGGAGGTATGCCTGGGCAGGCCCTCTAGGCGTTTGCACATATCGATCAGGGTTTTCACCTGTTCGTCTGTTTCGTAGAGCTTACGCAGCTCCGGGTTCATCTCCAGGGCACGGTCCAGCGTCACCACCTTATTCTGCTCCGTGGGAATCATCTTGGCGATGGAATCCGCAAAGGCATAGGGCAGATCCATCACCCGGGCCACATCCCGGATGACGCCCTTGGCAAGCAGGGTACCGAAGGTGACGATCTGCACCACCTTTTCCGCGCCGTACTTGCGCCCCACATAATCTATGACCTCCTGCCTTCTTTCAAAGCAAAAGTCAATATCGATATCCGGCATGGTCACACGCTCCGGGTTCAGGAAACGTTCAAACAGGAGCTGATACCGTATGGGATCGATATCCGTGATCTTCAGGCTGTATGCCACGATACTGCCTGCGGCTGAGCCGCGTCCCGGTCCCACAGGGATGCCGTTGCTTTTGGCGTAATTGATAAAATCCCACACGATCAGGAAATAGTCCACGAAGCCCATGGAACGGATCACGTCCAACTCATAGTTCAGGCGTTCCTCCAGGGTCTGCCCCGAGCCGTCGCCCGCAGGTCTGTGGATATCACCATAACGCTCTGCCAGCCCGTCGCGGCACAGCTTATTCAGATAAGTCCAGGAATCAAAGCCTTCCGGCACTTCAAAATGAGGCAGCTTCGTCACACCGAATTCAATCTCCACATTGCAGCGGTCCGCTATGACCTGGGTATTCTCCACCGCTTCCCAGGCATAAGGGAAAAGCCCCTTCATCTCTTCTTCGCTTTTCACATAGTATTGACCGCCCTCATAGCGCAATCTGTCCGTGTCAGCCAGCTTCTTATTGGTCTGCAGGCACAGAAGGATATCGTGCGCGTCCGCGTCCTCGGCATAGGTATAATGGACATCGTTGGTGACCACCAAAGGGATGTCCAGCTCCTTACTCATCTTCATCAGCTCCATGTTCACACGGCGCTGCTCCGGGATCCCGTGGTCCTGCATTTCCAGGAAATAATTTCCCTTCCCGAAGCAGGACTCATACTTACGGGCAGCTTTCCGCGCTTCATCCGGCATTCCCTTGGTGATATCGCGCTGCACCTCTCCTGCCAGGCAGGCGGACAGGGCAATAATGCCCTCATGGTAACGGTTCAAAATCTCCATATCCACCCTGGGGCGGTAGTAATAGCCCTCTGTAAAGCCGTGGCTGACAATCTTCATCAGGTTGGAATAACCGGTGTTATTCTCCGCAAGAAGGACAAGGTGATAATAACGGTCCTCACCGCCGGTCAATTCCTTATCGAAACGGGAATTGGGCGCAACATAAACCTCACAGCCTATGATCGGCTTGATGCCTGCAGCCTTTGCGGCGCGGTAGAAGTCTATGACCCCGTACATCACGCCGTGATCGGTAATGGCGGCGCTGTCCATGCCCAAAGCTTTTACACGCGCCACATACTCTTTGATCTTATTGGAACCATCCAGCAGGGAATATTCCGTGTGGACATGCAGATGGGTAAATGCCATGTGAGGAACCTCCTATCCTGAAAGCTGATACAATTTCAGTATATCGGATAAAATGGATGGATGCAAGGTTTTTATGCTTATACAAGATATCTTTTCAAAATCTCCACTTTGTCTGTCCGCTCCCATGGAAGATCCAGATCATTTCTGCCGAAATGTCCGTAGCTCGCGGTCTGACGGTAAATGGGCCGCCGAAGATCCAACATTCTGATGATACCGGCAGGCCGCAGGTCGAAGTTCTCACGGATGATCTCCACTAATCTCTCGTCGGGGAGCTTCCCTGTTCCGAAGGTGTCCACCATAACGGATGTGGGGTGCGCGACCCCGATGGCATAAGAAAGCTGAATCTCACATTTTTCAGCCAATCCGGCAGCCACAATGTTCTTTGCCACATATCTCGCGGCATACGCTGCGCTGCGGTCTACCTTGGTACAGTCCTTTCCTGAAAAGGCTCCGCCCCCGTGACGGGCATATCCCCCATAGGTATCCACAATGATCTTTCTTCCGGTCAGACCGCTGTCCCCTGCAGGTCCGCCGATCACGAAACGTCCCGTGGGATTGATGAAAAATTTGGTATTTTCATCTATCATCTCAGCGGGAAGGACCGGCGTGAACACATATTTTCTGATATCCTCGTGAATCTGCTCCTGAGTCACCTTCTCGTCATGCTGAGTGGAAAGAACCACCGCCTCCAGGCGGAAGGGCTTGCCGTTTTCATCATACTCCACGGACACTTGACTCTTGCCGTCGGGACGCAGATAAGGCAGCGTGCCGTCCTTACGGACCTTTGCAAGCTGTCTGGTGAGCTTGTGGGCAAGGGAAATAGGATAGGGCATCAGCTCCGCAGTCTCATTGGCGGCGAATCCAAACATCATACCCTGATCCCCTGCGCCGATGGCATCCAGCTGTGCATCGCTCATCCGGTCCTCAGCTGCTTCGGAAGCTCCTGCAGCCTTTCCCTCCTGTTCCGGCTCTTCCCTTGCCTCCAGGGCGCAGTCCACACCCATGGCGATATCAGGGGACTGCTTCTCCAGCGCTACCATCACGGCGCAGGTATTGCCGTCAAAGCCCTTTTCAGATGAATCATATCCGATTTCCGTAACCGTCCTGCGGACGATCCCGGGGATATCGATATTGGCTTTCGTGGTAATTTCTCCCATTACCAGCACAAATCCGGTTTTCGTGCAGGTCTCACACGCCACACGGCTGTATGGATCCTGCTCCATCAATGCGTCCAGGATTGCGTCCGATACCGCATCACACATTTTATCCGGATGTCCTTCCGTTACGGACTCGGATGTAAAGAAACGTTTTTCCATTGTTTTTTCCTCCTTCGACATGAAAAAGGTCCGCTCACAAGAAGCGGACCCGAATCTTTCGATAATCAAATCCTCTTATTGCTCGAATATACTCGCTCAGGTGGGCACCTTCCTTCCAACAGGGGTTGCCGTGGCTTCGTCGATCCTATGTATCTCCACCAACTCTGAATAAGAGAAAACTACTTACGCACAATATGAAGTTGAATATCTTGGATAAGCATACCCGAAAACGACATGCCTGTCAATATATTTTTAAACATTTCAGAAAAGACTTTTGAAACTTTTGAATACTTTTGATAAAACCCGTTCAGTCCGGGTTTTCATCCATAGTCAGTCAAACAACCAGGTCAAATACGGAAGCAGCATAATGGTAGAATCCCTGCTCCTTACCAGGAACTCCAGCAGGTAAAGTCCATAACACACCAATATGGAGACGGTAAAAAAGATTCTCTGTTTCCTGTTTTGAATGGATCTCAGGATGATGGGGATCAAAAACACATGTCCGATCACCATGTAAAAACACACCCTGGAAGTCTCCGGAATATAATACCCAAAGCTGTAAATGATCAGCGCAAACAAATTCAGATTAAAGAGGGTTTCCGCTTTCGGATTCCCCTGAACCGCCTTCTTGTAGTAGATCAATGAAAAGATCAGAATGGCCAGACATTTGGCAATATTAATGTAGGAAACCGTTTCCACATCCAGAATCAGATCGCCCTCATAAAAAGGGTAAAAAAGGAACACCAGTCTTCTTACCCCTACCCTTCCCAGAATCAGCAGGGCGCAGGACGCCGGGATGAGCCACAGGTTCTTTTTGTTCCACTTTAAATAGTAGGCGGCCAGATATACCGGGATCACCAGGAGCACGGACTTGTGGAAGAAAGCTGCAAAAAGAATCCAGAGCACGAATCCGGCAAATTTTTCCTGAAACAGAAATTTCATGGCGTAGATACAGACCGCTATGGCAAAATAATAGCGCACATTGGAAAAGCTCATGAAATAAAAGCCGTTGGCCATAAAGAGGAAAAATGACATTACAAACCAGTCTGAATTGTCAAACAGCCCCTTTACGAAGAAAGCGCAGGTCACAAAGGCCATGAACGCGAAAACCACGAGATAATTATCATACCCGAACCATCCCTGGAGCACCTTAACCAAAGCCTTAAATCCCGGTTCATAGGACACCTTTGTATCTCCGCTTATAATATGCAGGAAATTATACCGGTACGTCCAGTAATCGTTCCCTATGCCGATCCTTAAGGCAGACAGGGCAAACAGGATCATAAAAATTCCCGTCAGGAGAACGGCATTCAACGCCTCCTGTCTGTTCTTTGCCAAAACCCTATTCTGTTTTCCCATAGGCGCGCTGCTGACAAAAAAGGCCGCCAGAACGGTGATTGCCGTTACCAGGATATAAAGAATCATGCTCTGCTCCTATAATATGTTAAGATCAGTTTCTTATCAGCCGACAACAGGACCGCGGCAGTGACCTGAACTCCCTGACGGCCAAGCTGTTCCATCAAACGGACAAAAGCCTCATGGTTTTTGCACCCGGCCTTCAGGCACAAAAGCACACGATCGCAGCCACGGATCCTTTCCAATTCCTCCGGATGCTCCACAGGATTCTGACAGACAATGCACTCCGGCCCTGCTGCAGAAATCTTCAGTTCCTCCAGGGAAACGTCCTTATCCACACAGACCAGGGCAGCTTTGGAAGCGTCCTTTAAATACTTCTCCCAATTCGGTGCGAATTCGGGCAGGAACGGGGTTCCCAGACAGACCACATGATACCGCTTCTCAATCGTTGAGGGAAGGTAAACCGCGGTGTCCAGAACCAATCCCATTAAAATACCGAGTACGGAAACAACCAGACCCAGGGATGCGCCCAGAAAAATGGCATTCCCCAGACGGATCTTAGAGCTGTCCAAAGCCTTGTCTCCTTTTTTGGCAACCTCAATGGATTCCAGTTCCTCCCGGATCCCGGCAAACTGAGGAACGATTTCCTCCATAATCCCAGCAAGCCTTACGGAAAGCTCCGGAGAATGCGTATTGCAGCGCACGTAAAGATAGCGCACATCCGAGTCCACCGTAGCCGTGATATAAGTGGCAAGCTCTTCCCGGGAAAGCTCCCCGTCCATCTCCTCATACACATAATCCAGGAAGTAATCCGTGTGAATGACCTCTCCCCAGGTGAAATAATTGTAATAATCGTATTCCTCCCCCTGAGAGTTCTCTGCGAAATCAATATAGAAAATAGATTCCGCCTGATAGGTCCTTCCCCCTCTTGTCGCCGTCCTGGAATAGTAATAGGCAGCGCCCACAACCAATGCGCCCGCCAGAACAGCGATGGGAAGGATCCAAATCCTTCTCAGAAAACGGAGCCATATCAATCTGTAATCCAGCGGTTCCCTGCCGCATTCACATTCCCACATATCCCAAACCTTTCCTTCTGTTTCTCTTTCGCCGCATTTCACGCCTTCTGCGACGTAAGCCCTTCAAACAGCCGCATTGCGCGTTCCACCGTAAGATCGGAATTATAATGCTCGTGTTCCCCCCACCTGCCGAGCCCATATATCCCGCGCTCCCTCATATAAGGCAGGAGCGCAACCATGATTCCCGGTTTATCAATGGTGTTCAGGGGATACGTATAATCATTCCGAAAAGCATATTCACCGCCTTCATCCGTCACCCGGTCCAGATTGGTCTCCACCCAATAGCCTCTGCTGCCGGCGCAGAAATTATGCCGGACCAGAATCCTGTGATAAGAAATCTCAGGGGCCGGAACATAGATCCAATGAGCCTTGGTGTCCAGGTCCTCAGGCACATATCGGATCTGTGTGCCAGTAGACCGCAGCCCTGCGATGCTTTTTGTGATATCTTCCCTGCATTCCTCGTACTCCTGAATGCTTCTCCAGGGAATTGTCGTGATGATATGCTTCCCCTGAAAGGCTGATCCGTCCTGACAGGTCACCGTTTTGGTCTCTGGATTCAGCCGGACGACAGCCATCCGGTACAGAATATGATCTCCCAGGGCGTTCCCCATTCTTTTCCAGAGCTCCCCATATCCATACCTTTTAGGATAATAAAACTGCGCATGCCCCGGCTGTGTTCCATAAGGTCTTCTGTTTAAGCAGCTTAAAAGCGTTTCCTCAAATGAAACATTCGGCAGCTTATTCAGCCAATATGTGCCCAGGGATTCCAGATCGCCGCCGAACATCTTGCTGTTGTACGGGAGCATATACTCCTCCGCCACCATCTCGCCCAGCTTCCAGGTAACCCATTCCACGAACCGCTCCGGCATGGGAACGCCCAGATTGCATCCCGCCACAGCAATGGATTTCAGGTATTTCACCTGCTCTGTCTGCGGCATCTGCCAGATATTCGCCTCAAAGGGATGTCCGATCTCATAGGTTCCCATATCGATCCTGGAATCCCTGTCAAAAAGGTTCCACTCCTCCTGGGGCATAAAGGTGAAGAGAAAACGGTTCACCTCCGGTCTTCTCACGTCCAGGAAATGGCCTCCGGCGATATCCAGCGCCGCGCCATCCACATCCTTGGAGCGGCACAGGCCTCCCGCCTCTTCCTCCTTCTCCAGAACCAGGAAAGAAACCTGCGGCAGTTTCTCCCGGAGTAAATTCGCAAAAGTAAGCCCTGCCGGTCCGCCGCCCAGGATTAGATAATCAAAAGTTTCCATTTTTATTGTTCCTCGATCCTTTCTTTTTTACCGCTCCTGCAGCTTGTGTAGACCAGACACAGCACAAAAGAGCAATAGTAATAAGGATGCAAATATACCAAGGCGCCTGCCGGCATTACAAGCCAAATCGCCGCCGCCTGTCCCAAAAGGATAAGCGCAATTCCCGCAAGCCCAATATAATTACCCTTCTTTTTTAAAAACCTGAATCCCTCAGCGATAAAAATAAAAATCTCATACAGAGGGATACAGATCATCAATAAACTGTAAAAATGAATATTCCGGAGCGTACCTGAAATGACATTCCCGACCGAATATATCCATTGATTGGCAATTACACAAAGCTTCGTATTTTCCCACGCTATTGCCTCTACCGTGCCGTACAGATCAGCTTTCCCTGTTTCCCAGGACTGCAGTTGCCAAGGGCCCAAATCATTTTCTGGATAAGAGCCATCATAAACAACATATTCCGACGAGCTGAGCATGAGCGCAATCATCATCATGGATAATTGGGTCTTGGCATAAATTGGAAGATTATGAATAACCATCCTGTAATAGGCTTTCATGTATGCCTTTCCAGTCTCATCATCTGCCAGGCTTTGATTAATGTCCCCCCTGCCATTAGCGTAATTATACCTTCTATAGCCTTCCATACCATAAAATCGGAGAATATCCACAGGGGTCACCGCTCCTATGGCCTCCAGATCATTTTCAGCTCCCGGATAAGAGAGATTTGCATCAGACGAAGATAATATATTTTTCAGGGTAGGTAATGAATTTATAAAGGAATAATCTTTTCCATAATATTTTTTATCTCCCAACTTTTGCGGTAAGGAAAACGCCCCAAGCGCAAGCAGCATACAAAGAATACAGACTCCCCCTTTTTTAAGAGAGTATTGATATATAAAAATTATCTGTAGGATAAAAAGGAGCACCCCGAGAACAATCCCTTCAGTCCTCCATACACCTACGAATGCGCATAGCAACAGATGAAACGCCATACCGTGCACACTCCTCTTCTTTCGATCCACGATGTCCATAACGGTCATTGAAATCAGAAAGATGCAGAGCAATGCATAGAGCTCCGTACGGTAAGGATTAGAAAAAAGTGTAAACACACCTGGCATTAGGAATATCAGAAATACACCAAATTTTCCCTTCCCTTTCAATACAGGGCTGTCCAGAATCCTATTATAAAGATATCCCAGAACAAAAACTGCAAATATTCCCTGGAATACTGTCATAAAAACCGGGCTTGGCACCACCATGAGCATTCCTGCATAAATACAGCTCGTATAGGCACTATGCCAATATTCCGGCCAAAACCGTATAGCATAGGAATAAGTGATAAAGTTGTCGATGGCAGAAGCAAAGGAACGGGGCCAGGAAAGCAGCAAAACGCTGCAGACTACCAGAGAAAAGAAAGAGAAAAAATGTATATTTTTTCTAAATCTCCAATTTTCAATGATCCAGAAAAACAAATACCATAGGAAAAAAATCATAATCAGGGCGAACATTTTAGATATAAAATAGCCCATAATCCTCTCGCCGAAATCACTGATCACATAATTTCTTGGTATACTGTAAACAACGTCCTGATCAAGTTCAAAAATAAAGATTCTTCTCTCATAAATAAAGGAGAGAAGGAAATGAACAAGCGGAAGGATATATTTTTTCTTTGACTTCAGAATTCTGTCCATACTACCTCCTAATAAGACCTGGATACCAGCACGGCACCCAATACCACCAGAAAGACACCCAGCATTTTTCTCTTTGTCAGCTTCTCACCAAGCCGGATCCTCGCAAGGAACATAGTCCAGACGTAAGTAAAAGCAGAAAGCGGCAAAACGCTGGAATAATCTAAAATCCTCAACACATAAATATTTAAAACAGACGCCAGAAGGTATAAAATACCGCCGATATAAAGGCTCGGAGTCTTCAACAGATTGAGAACGATCCCCATGGCAGAATCCCCCTTCAGGGAACCGGATGCATTTTTTAAAAACAGGCTGGCGACAGCCCCCATAATGGTCATGAGAAAAATAAAACTATACGGAAGCATCTTCCACCTCATCTCCACCGGCGATCAGCAGCACTCCCGCAAATATGATCAACACGCCGACGCATTTTAATAATGTGATCGTCTCATTCAATACCGTGGCCGCCAGGACTATGCTCAATATGTAATTTAAGCTTAAGATCGGCTGCAGGATGGATACCTTCCCAAATCTGTACGCAACGATCATCGCCAGCGCCCCTATTCCGTAAAGGACAAAGCCCAGGACCAGATAGAAAAAAGACCCGTCCACTGACAGCTTCCACAGAAGCTGTCCAAAGCAGACAAAAATGCTGGAGCAGACCATTAAAAGAATTCCCACCTTATTTTTCTTAAATGATTCGATCATTTGATTACCCTTTCCTGCCGATTTCCCAGAGCAGATACCTTAATAGCTTTTTCCCGGTGGAAAAAGCCTTAAAATGCGTTGTTCCGGCGATTCTGGGGGTCTCCCTCGTCGGGAACTCTATCCTCTTGATTCCCAGCTTATAGCTCCTGCAGAGCATCTCGATGTCCACCGAAGGGCTTCTGTCGGAAATATCACATCTCTTAAACGCTTCCACCGTCATTCCCCGGAAACCATGAAGCGCATCCCAGATCGTATTCCCTTCCCTTTTAAAAAGAATCTTCGCCGCCAGGGCAAGCCCCAGGACAAACCATTTTCTCGGCTTGAAGAGTTTGCCGTCTTCCTCGTTACGGCTTTCCTTCATCATACGGCTTCCCACAACGAACTCATACCCTTGTTCAAAGAATGCCCTGAATTTATAAGAATCCTCAACAGGAATAGACCCCTTGGGATGGAAGAAAACAAAAGCATCGCATTCACAGCGGTCCACGCCGTCCTTGCAGGCCTGATTCAACCCCTTCGCGGTTTGCCTGTAGACCGGGATACCCTGTTCCTCCAGATACTCCACGGTATGATCCGTACTGCCTCCATCGATGCAGTAGATCTGGTCAAACTTACTACGATCTATTAAAGGAACATCGTGCTTACAGCCTTCGATTTCATTCCAGGTGAGCAGGCATAGTCCCACTGTCATTTTCTTCTCCTCCGTTTCTTAAGATCCGGTTCCGGACACATATCTAGATATTACCATATCTTCCTTTTTTAATCAACCGCCGACTTCACGCATCCTTGTCCTTAAACGCCCACAGCTTATTCAGCAGGAAATTCACCGGCACACTGAACATCAGGTTGAATATCGGCGCAATATACCTGGAGCACCCCAATTTCTGGATCCAGATAAAGGACAGGATATTTTCAAGAATATATCCTGTAAATCCGTAAGAAAGAAAGCATTTGCCCAAAGCCCTCCACAGCTTGCGGCTTCCCTTTTTCTCTTCCTTAAATACATACTTATTATTCCAATAAAAAGACCAGAAAATGCTGAGCGTAAAGGAAACCACATTTGCGAAAATATAATCCTGTTCCCAGGAAAACCCCCGCAGGAGAAAAATGATCAACGCATACAGCACATAGGAAACCACTGTATTGCTCACTCCTACCAGCCCGAACTTGATAAGCTGCAGCAGGGTCTTCCAGTTTTCCTTTTTCAAACCTTTCCTAAAACCATCAGCCATATCCATACCAACCATATCTATATCAACCATATCTATATCAACCATATCTATATCTGCCATATCCGAAATCAATCATCTATAAAGCCCTCTATTACATCCGGGATCCTCTACCATACCTTCAAAACCGATTCATCCATTCAATGACATAGCTTTGCTCTTCTTCCTTCATCCCATAATATAAAGGGAGCGACAGCACGGAGTCCGCATATTTCTCCGTAATCGGAAAGGAACCCTTCTGAAACCCAAGATATCGGTATGCCTCCGACAGATGGGGCGGAATCGGATAATGAATGATACTGCCGATTCCTTTCTCTTTTAAATATTCCACCAGCTCGTCGCGTCTGTCGGAGCGGATTACAAACTGATGCCAAATATGGGTCGCGTCCTCCCGGACCTTGGGCAGCTCAAATTTTTCCCCATCCAGCTCTCCCAGATATCTCTCACATATCCCGCGCTTTTGCTGTTCCAGCTCATCCATATGCCTTAACCGTACTCTGAGCAGCCCGGCCTGCAGCTCGTCCAGCCGGGAATTGGTGCCCACCACTTTATTGTAATAGCGTTTTTCACTTCCATAGTTGCGGAAAATCCTCACTTCTTCCGCAATCCTGTCGTCATTGGTGACAATGGCCCCCGCATCGCCGAACGCACCGAGATTCTTGGAGGGATAAAAGGAAAAGCAGCCGATGTCGCCAAAGGAGCCTGTCATCCGGCCGTGAAATTTTGCGCCATGGGACTGCGCGCAGTCTTCCACCACCCGCAGATGATATTTCCCAGCAATTCTCATGATTTCACCCATATTGGACGCCTGGCCATAGAGATGTACCACCAGAATAGCCTTCGTCTTATCGGTTATCTTTTCTTCCAGCTTTGATGCGTCAAGATTATAATAGGCGTCGGGCTCGACAAAAACCGGAGTCGCTCCGTTGATTGTGATGCCCATTACAGACGCGATATAGGTATTGCCCTGTACCAGGACCTCATCGCCGGGGCCAAAGCCGAGGATGCGGAACGCAATCCACAGGGCATCCAGTCCGCTTGCCAGTCCCACGCAGTGCCTGCACCCTATATAATCCGCAAATTCCGCTTCAAAGGAACTGACCTCCCTGCCCAGCACATACCAGCCGGATCGTAGCACCTCCAGCGCCTTATCCTCAAATTCTTTTTGATACATGAAATACCCTCTGTCCAGGGTATTCGCCATAATATTCATCCCGATACCTCTATCCCCTCTGAAACGCTTTCCCGCAAAGCCTTCGAAAATGGAATGCCGCCCGTGCCCTACAGCTCCGGCTCTTCCTCCTGAACGGCTTTCAGGAAATCCTCATAATTTCTGATATATTCGTCAGGCTTATAGTGCTGCGATGCAAGGCACAGCAATACGGAATCCTCACTGAAATCATACATGTCCTTCCAGATCATCCTTGGAATATATATCCCCGTCCTGGGGCGGTTTAACATAAATACCGCCTCATTTCCTTTTCCATCCTGGACCTTGACCTTGCTTGTTCCCGCAACATTTATAATGACAAACTCCGTCTCCCGGTTAGCATGCTGCCCCCGTATGACCCCGGGCGAGGTCCCATAAATGTAAAAAATTCTTTTAATATCAAAGGGGATATCCTGACCCTCCCCTTCACAGACAATGAGATGACCCCTCTCGTCCCCTTTTTCCTGAAATTCCAGCATCTGCGGCCCATGAAACTGCATATGATTCCCTCCAGCCAAACATCCATAAATTTCTTTATTCCTTCGCTCGATAATAGCGCCAGTATCTGCCGTCCCCCACAGCTTCATAATTCTCATACACCCAGCCCATAATCCAGGAATCTTCTGGAACCTGCAGAGTGCCATAGTAACAGCTGACCGCTACGACCGTCGGCTTCTTTTCGGGGCACTGCTTAAGGTAATCCAGCCATTTTTCGTTATAAACGGGCGTATCTATGGTAGAATAATTGCTGATATCCGCATCCGTCAGCAAAAACTCCATCGGATCGATCAGCCAGCCTCCCACCAGAAAAAGGGAGTCCTGCGGCGTAACAAATTTATTGTGGTCCTCCGCGTCATATGTGATCAGATAATAGGTCATATAATCGCATATAATGCCCACGGACGGACCGGACAGAATGATCTTCTTTACATCCGGAACCAGCCAGATATCCCCTTTATTGGCATATCCCCACACCACCAGTCCGCGGTGCATGGTGACCAGCGTACAAATCACAAGCAGGAAAAGCTCTATCTGCTTTTTCCGGTGCCGCAGCGCCACAAAGGAAACCACTCCTCCCAAAACCATATAAGGCATCATTGTGATGATACCGATATCCGTCAGCAGCCAGGTCGACGCAAAGGAGGACGCCGCCAGGAAAATTCCCGTAAGCCAAATAACCCTTTCCTGCTCGGACATATCCTTGTAGGAGAAAAAGCTGAGCGCCATGAGCAGGGCCGGCAGGATATAAAAGGTACAGGTCCAGTCCAGCCCCGTTCTTTTCTGCAAAAGCAGGAAAAGGAGTTCTAAGACCAGCAAAACAAAACCATATATCACCAAAAAATCAACTGTTTTCTTGCTATCAACCGCTTTCTTACGGAATTTCCGCCCCGCCCAAAACAGGAGCCCCGCGAAGGCCGCGCTAAGGGCAATCCAGGCAAGCGCCACTAGTATTCCCGAATAATAATCCTGTTCGCTGATAAAGGCGTCCCCGCTGTGAGAATCCGAATAAAAGATATTGGCCAGATTTTGTACAAATCTTTGAAAGCCCAGCTTATGTATAAAATATCCCACATAGCTTCCGCCAAATGCAACGCACAGCCCGGTGAAAAAGCCCCAATTTTTCCAGCGTTCCTTTGTCTTCCAGAGAAGAATGGCTGCGACCGGGAAATAAGCTAACAGGCAGGATGGGTACGATAAAATCTCCAGGCACAGGAAGACGGCTGTAAGAAAAAGATATCTTTTTTTGTGCTGCTGCCTGACAAAGGTAACCAGGCAGAGAAAAACGAGGGCGGAAAATCCTATCTGGAGATTGGCAAAATCCGGAAACGGAGTCTGCTTTGCGCGGAACATGAAGAAAAATACCGCCGCCAGCTGCGCAATTACACTCCCTGTTATATTTTTAAGCAGTCTGTAGATCAGAAACGCTATGACGGCGAAGAACAGGGTTCCTACAATCTGAAGATAAAGCATCACGCCGGTATAGGAGGGAACCAGCAAGCGGTAGAGCCACATGAAAAAGTCCGTAAAAAAGATAGAGGTCTGATGCGGTTCCCACATCTGTTCAAACATGCCGTCGCCTTTTAGATGCCGGAAGGACATCGCGATCGTATAGGCATTGTCAAAACCGGTGTCCGTAAGCAGGCTCTTGATGCTTGCCAGAATTACCGCTATCCAAAGGAACGATATGCACTTTTTCTTATTCTTTTCCCAAAAAAGCGTCATTCTTCTGAATCCTTGTCCTTTATCTCATCAATAATATAGGTTGGACGATTCCGGGCCGCATCCAGGGCTCTCCAGATGTATTCCCCGATAATCCCGAGCATCAGCATCAGTATTCCAAAACCGAACAGAAGCACACACATGATGGACGCCCAGCCCTGGATCGGAGTGCCGACCGTAAATTTTTCAACCAGGACTGAAATCAGAAGAATCACCGAGGCAATATCGAACAACGCCCCCAGTCCCATCATAATACGGAGCGGCAGATAGGTAAAGCTAAAAACGGAGTCCGCTACCAGCTTTATCTTCTTGGAAAGAGTCCACCGGGATTTTCCGACCTCTCTGTCCTGACGCACGAAGTAGATCATATCTGTCCGAAAGCCCACCCACATCACCTGGAGGGTCAAAGACGAGTTCTTTTCATCCAGGCGTTCCAGCACCTCGATCACCTTCCTGTCCACAAGATAGCAGTCACAGCCTCCTGCAGGCATATTCTTGTTGACCATTCTGCGGATCAGCATATAGTACAGATTTGCGAAGAACACCTTCAGACGGTTCTCCTTCCGTTCCTTACGGATCGCAAGGACCACCTTATTCCCCTTCTTCCAGCTTTCATACATTTCCAGGATTATGCTGGAATCCTCCTGAAGGTCGGCCTGTTTTGTCACAGCGCAGTCGCCGGTGCATGCGGAGAGACCTGCCAGGAGCGCCGCATGCTCCCCATAATTTTTGGACAGCTTGATACAACGTATCCTCTCGTCTCTTGCCCTGAGCGCATTCATGACCTCCCAGGAATCATCCCCGGAGCCATCGTCCACAAAGACGATTTCGTAATCGCCCAGCTTATCCAGTATCTTTTTCCTCATATCCTCATACAGAAGCTCAAGCGTATCGGCATTATAATATACCGGCACCACGATAGAAATCTTACTCATAATAGAATCCTCTTTTCCCGTTCCCTGTCCCACAATAAAGGATAAAATATAAGGAATCCCTGCCGTTTTTATAACAGACTTGCGGTGTCTGATTAAAACTGCCCAACAAAAACGGAGGACTCCTTGTATGTTATTTTCATCAAAATACGTTTCATATCCGCAGGGCGCTGCCGCTGTCAGCCAACCTTCAGCTTAAAGTGCTGCAGCTCGCGTTCAGAATTGACCAACTCGATCTGGGCTCCCAAAGCCTGGAGCTTCTGATGGAAATCCTCATAACCCCTGGCGATATAATGAATCTCATCCATCACCGTAAAACCATCCGCGGCAAGTCCGGCTATTACAAGCGCAGCGCCCGCACGAAGATCCGGTGCCGCGATATTGGCGCCGGTGTAACGCTCTACACCTTGAATAATGGCTGTGTCGCCGCCCTCCACCTTTATGTTGGCCCCCATCTTGATGAGCTCATCCACATATTTAAAGCGATTCTCAAAAATACTCTCTATCACAATGCTGGTTCCCTTGGACAACCCCAGCGCGACGGTGATCTGCGGCTGCATGTCGGTAGGAAACCCGGGATAAGGGAGCGTCTTCACATGCGTATGCCTGAGCGGTTTGCTGGCGACCACACGAACACAGTCATCCTCCTCCTTGACCTCGCAGCCGATTTCCAGGAGCTTCGCGCTGATAGATTCCAGGTGCTTGGGAATCACATTTTTAACCACCACGTCGCCCTTTGTCACCGCGGCGGCAAACATAAACGTTCCTGCCTCTATCTGATCCGGAATGATCGTATAGTCCGTTCCATGAAGCCTAGAGACTCCCCGGATACGGATCACATCCGTTCCTGCGCCCTTGATATTGGCGCCCATGCTGTTCAGGAAGTTGGCAAGATCTACCACATGGGGCTCCTTTGCCGCATTTTCAATGATCGTAAGTCCTTCCGCCAGCGTAGCTGCCATCATGACATTGATCGTCGCGCCCACGCTGACGACATCCATGTAAATATGGCTTCCGACAAGGTGCTCCGCCCTGGTCTTAATCAGACCATGCTCAATGACCACCTCTGCCCCCAGTGCGCGGAAGCCCTTGATATGCTGATCGATGGCGCGGCAGCCGATGTCGCAGCCGCCCGGGAGGGCGACTTCGGCGCATTTATATTTCCCCAAAAGAGCCCCTATCAGGTAATAAGAAGCGCGGATCTTTCGGATATATTCATCTTCAACGACCAGATTATGCACCTGGGCGCCGTTCATAATGACCTTATGGCGTCCCTCATGCTTTACAAAGACGCCGATGTTCTCCATGGCCTTGAGCAGGACCTTAGTATCCCTGACATCAGGAATATTATCTATATATACAGTCTCATCCGTCATAACGGAGGCAGCAAGAATAGGAAGCGCCGCATTCTTGGCCCCTCCTATTTCCACTTCACCCACCAACGGATTCCCGCCTTTTATTGCATACTGTTCCATTGTGTTGTTTCCTTTAAAATTTGTTTTAAATAATTTCTGTATTCGCAGGATTATTATACCACTTTATCAAAATTTGTAAACGGAACATACATTCTATTTGGAACTTTCCCACCTGCTTTGGTTTTACAGATTCACTATTTTATATATTTCATCGGATCTACCTGTTTGCCATTGACCAATATCTCAAAATGCAGGTGCGGTCCGGTTGTGACGCCTGTATTGCCGCTCAGGGCGATCTTCTCCCCCTGCTTCACCTTTTGCCCTACCTTAACGAGAATCTTGCTCAAATGCGCATACCTGGTCTGTTTGCCGTCTTCGTGGTTGATATATACCACATACCCGGACGCACCGCCCCAGCCCGCCTTTGCCACCGTTCCGCCGCAGGAGGCCTTGACGGCAGTTCCAGTCGGCGTAGCCAGATCCACGCCCTTATGATAGGTGCTGGCCCCTTTGGTAGGACGCTTTCTCGGACCGAAGCCGGAGGTCATGCGTCCTCCTGAGATCGGCCTGATATAGGTGGGCGGAACCTTTGTGCCCCGCTCCACGATCTTGGCGACAGCCTCCTTCACCACCTCTTCCTTCACGATCTCACGGCTGACTGCCTGGTCATTAATATAAGAAGTGATGGCAATCGTTTTACGAAAGCCTGCAGACGGCTGCTGGCGCACCTCGGACTGATTGGTATACCAGCTGTCATTCTCAATATAAACCACATCGGCATCATAGGTCTCCTCATAATAATTCTCCTCCTGCCAGACAACGGACAGTTCCGGTTCCGGCACGGTGATCGTCAGTTCATCCCCGATATGCAGGATAGAATTCTCATCCTCCAGGATATCGTTCATGGCAATGATCTGTTCCATGGGAATATTGACCTTAAGGGATATCTCCGTCAGAGTATCCCCCGACTCTACCTTATAAACGGATTTGAGCTCCTGCTCTTTGGTGATCTCCTCAATGGCCTGATCCACCGTCTTCAGCTGGCTCTGGGGCAAATACGCCTCCACCACCTCCACCTTTTCGGAAAAATCCAGCGAAAGAAGCCCTAACTCGTAATCATCGAAATCCTTTTCCCCCTGGTACTGGGCGTTTACAATGGACTGCGTAACGGCAGCCTGAATACCGCCCTCCGGGAAAAGGACCTCTTCCTGAGTCTGCTCCTCTTCCTTCTTCTGTTCCTGATTGATGACCTGAGTCGTCAGCACGCTGAATTCCCTGTTGCTGTCATGCACCAGCTCCACGGCAAACTTATTCTCCTTATCATACCGATTCACCGCTGCCTGCAAAAGTGAGCATACCTCCTCAGCGCTCGCCAGGTTTACCATATATTCGTCTACCTTTACCGTATAAGAGTGGCGCATCGGCTCCTGGACGGCTGAGCGCAGGACCTTTTCCATATTGGCTAAGACCGTGCCCTCCTCATCGATCTCTCCCCACAGCACCTCTTCTCCCACATAAGAAACCTCTGCCTCCAGGAAAACAAGGCCTTCTTCCCCGCCGGCAATGTTCCGTCTGGCCTCCACCAGCATATCATCAATTCCTGACACTTCTCCCAGGACGCCTACCTCCTGCCCGTTCACCAGGATATGGAAAAAATTATCCCCGGTCTCCTGGAAGGTAACATAGCCCCTGCCGATCAGTGCATAACAGAACATCACCAAAAGCGTAATCTTAATATATGTAAATTTCAGCTTCTTAATCGTTCCTCTCATCCGCTTATCACCTATTCTTCACAGACCTCCATCTGTCTGTCTTATGACATTTCCCAAGCTCTTCCGATGTTCCTAAAGATATCAAACAATATTCCCCTTTTTCCGTAATTTATCCTCTCGTCTTAGAATGACCGACTTTACGGACGCTGTAGCCAAAAGTCCCCAGCGCCTCTCCGCAGGCATAATAGGTACCATGCGAATAAACGACCGGCTCCGCTTTTTCCAGGTGGAACACACGCTTTTCATCCATGTATTTCTCATCCGCATGGACTGCCGCCACCTCCGCCAAAAACATGTCGTGGCTGCCAAGCGGCTTAATCTCGCGCACGAGGCATTCTATATTGACCGGGCTTTCCCCGATCAAAGGCGCCTGGATCTTCAGGGCGGGCAGCTTCGTCAAATGGAGGTTTTCAAACTTATCCACATCCCTTCCGCTCTTCACCCCGCAATAATCCGTTGCATACACAAGCTCACGGGTCGTCAGATTCAATGCGAATTCTCCCGTTTCCTTCAAGATGGAATACGAATAGCGTTCCGGTCTGACAGAAATGGACACCATGGGAGGATCGCTGCATACCGTTCCCACCCACGCTACCGTAATAATATTTGCCCTGCCTGTTTTGTCGGCTACAGAGACCATAACCACCGGGAGCGGATACAACATATTCCCCGGTTTCCAAAGAAGCCTGCCCATTATACTTTCCCTGCCTTATAAAATATGGAAATAGGTCAAAAGCTGGAAAACAAGACCTGCAGCGGACAAAATAAGAGCCACAATGGATATCCCCAAAACAGAAGAAAGTCTGCCGCCAAGCTGATCCTTTACGCCCTTAAGCTCCCCGTTCTGCTTTGCGGCCTCCTCATTTACAACAGCCTGCACATTGCGGTACACCTTAACGTTTTCCTTATGTACAAGCTCGTCCACATGGGCCTTCATCTCCTCAAGGGATTCCTGGAGCCAGGCCTGACTGGGCTGATTTTCCTCCATCTCCCGCAACCTGACTATGCTCTCCGATACCCCGGTTTCGGTTTCTGTCAGCCGCCCGATCGCCTCCTCAGAAAGATACTCAATCCTCTCCTTCAATAACCGCTCCAGGCCGGAAGCGTTCTCCCGCAGCTGCTGCTCCATCTGTTCAGATACATGGTTCATACGCTGCTCCAGGGCAGAAGAGTTCTTTTGCAGCTCCGCGCATATCGTTCGCATTTGGGCCAGACATTCTTCATACTCCTTTACCTGGCCCCGCAGACGCTCCAACTCCTTTGTCTCAGCAGCCATATTGGCTTTCACGATCTCCTGCGCGTTCCATCTCTGCGCAAGCTTGTCCATTAAATTCTCCATCCGCTTTCCTCCAGCCATATCCTTATCCCTATTTTTTATTTTAACATTTTTTTGACATTATTACAATCTTCATATTGTTTTTGTAGATTTCGACGATTGCCCGTGTGATTTTTCTGCCTTTTTCGTGAAATTAACCAATGTTTAACATGACGTTCATAGTTTATTCATATTTTATTGTTATACTATGCTTGTTTCAAAGAAGTGAACAGCCATGACAGTTACATTATTTTTTCATAATAGCCCAGGTGCTGCGAGGCGCCTGGGCACTCCTCATTTATATGTACTTTTTCTGCCTTTGACAAGAATCCCTAAGAGAACTTATTGCCGTTCCTCCTGCGACTGGCCGATTGCCAGGATTTCTTCATTCAGGGAGAGCATCCTGGCGTCCAGATCCGCCACCAGCTTCGCGCATTCCACCAGCTCGTTCTGTATATGCTCCGGCGCATCCCCTTCAAATTTGTAATGAATCTTGTGTTCCAGACTCGCCCAGAAATCCATTGCGACCGTCCGGATCTGAATCTCCACCTTGGTATCCACGATCCTGTCAGACAGGTATACCGGCACAGTGATGATCATATGGTAGCTTTTATAGCCGCTCGCTTTCGGATAAGTGATATAATCCTTCACCGCCAGGACATGAATATCCCTCTGTTCCCTGATCATCTCCGCGATACGGTAGATATCGGAGGTAAAAGAACAAATGATACGGATTCCCGCAATATCATTGACGTATTCTATCATATTTTCGATGGTAGACTCATATCCATGACGCCTGAGCTTTTTAACGATGCTTTCCGGCGTCTTAATCCTGGCCTTGATATGTTCAATGGGATTGTACTGATGGACATGCTGAAACTCCTCGTTCAAAATCTCCATCTTTGTCTCAATCTGTCTGAGCGCCGCATTATAAATCAGATTGACTTCCTTCCAGCTGTCCACGCCATTGCCTGTTTCCCTAAGCTCCATCTGTAGTGCTCCTTTAAAACTTTTATACTTCATTGCGTTTTCACCAGTATAACATAAAAAATCATAAAAATGTAGATACTTCACAAATAATTAATCCTTTTTTTACATAGTCGCCCCCGCGTAGACCATACCCATACCACCCTTGCAGACCGCACCAACATTCTATGCCCGTAAAAGATAAAATATGAAAAGAACTTTACTTTCCATCGGCAATTCGTTATACTGACGTAAAGCCGCTGCTTATATTCAAGACCGTATCAGTCCTTTTAAAAGATATTTGATGCGCGCCAAGGCGCAGGGAGGTGTCAGCATGTTTCGTTTATGGGGCAAAATATTCAAGGACAACCATCTGTTAAAGGATACTGTGATCAAGGATCCCAGCGAAGATACCCGGACGCACAAGATATTCCGGGCAATTGATGAAATCTGCCGCCAGTTCGACCTGGGCAAGCCCATCTGGCTGGAAACCAATATAAAGGATTTTAAGCGCCACAATAAGGTGAGATTCCGCCAGGACAATTTCATGGAAGCAATTGACTTTGACTATCTGGAAATCCAGGTGATCGAGGAGGATTCCTAGGGAATGACGCCAGAGAATGATCCAAGAAGACGGCCCTAGGGAGCGATTCCTGATAAGATTTCGAAAAAACGTATTGACTTTTTCCCTTTACAGGTGTAAGATCATGATAAATTCATTACGTAGTTTTAAATACTACTTACCGTTTGATTTGAATTTATCTCATGGTTATTTAGGCTTTATAATGTATTTTTATCCCTCTTTGGATATAATAAGATTAAGAAAGCCTGTTGATATCTGAAATCATCTGAAAAAGGAGGAAGTTATGATGCAGATTACGATAAGAGAACCCGGAAGCGCATTGACGCATTTCATTGGAATGATGATGGCCGTGTTTGCGGCAGTGCCCCTGCTGGTAAAAGCCGGCGTGACGAGCGGGAACAGAAATCTTCTCGCAATGGCTATTTTCATGGGGAGCATGATCCTGCTGTATGGAGCCAGCGCGACATACCATTCTGTAAACCTGACAGGCAGACGCCTGCGCATCTTCAGGAAGATAGACCATATGATGATTTTTGTGCTGATCGCGGGCTCTTATACACCTGTATGCCTGATTATCCTGGGAGGCCGGCTTGGATACCAGCTTCTTGCCCTGGTATGGGGTATCGCCCTGATCGGGATGACCGTAAAGGCATGCTGGGTGACCTGTCCGAAATGGTTTTCGTCCGTAATTTATATTGCGATGGGCTGGGTATGCCTGCTGGTATTCGGGCAGCTCTGGGAAACGTTACCGCGGTCCGGCTTCCTGTGGCTGTTGGCAGGCGGACTGATTTATACGGTAGGGGGCGTGATCTATGCATTAAAGCTGCCCATCTTCAATTCCAGGCATAAGGGCTTTGGTTCACACGAGGTATTCCATCTCTTCTGCATGGGAGGAAGCATCTGCCATTTTATCTTCATGTACTTATATGTCGCTTAATTTAACTGTACCGATACAGCTTAAATAAACGTACCGATGTACAGGGCAGGGTATACAAAAGGGCGGTCAGGAATGCTGATTTTTGAATTCCTGACCGCCCCTCTTTTTACAGATCAAAAATATCAGTCCTCATATCCATTCGGATTGTTCTTCTGCCATCTCCAGGAATCCGCGCACATTTCCTTAATTCCGTACTGCGCCTCCCAGCCCAGCTCCCGCTTTGCTTTGGAAGCATCCGCATAACAAGCAGCGATATCGCCGGGTCTGCGGTCCTTGATCACATAGGGGATCTTCACGCCTGTGGCTTCTTCAAAATTCTTCACAATATCCAGTACGCTGTAGCCCACTCCCGTACCAAGGTTATAAATCTTAAGCCCGGCTTTTTCCTCGATCTTCTTCAGGGCGCATACATGGCCCCTTGCCAGGTCCACCACATGTATATAATCGCGGACACCCGTGCCGTCAGGGGTATCATAGTCATTGCCAAAAACGCCCAGTTCCTTGCGCTTTCCTACCGCCACCTGGGTAATGTAAGGCATCAGATTGTTCGGCACGCCGCTGGGATTTTCCCCCATGGTGCCGCTTTTATGCGCGCCTATCGGATTGAAGTAACGCAGCAGGATCACGTTCCACTCATTGTCCGCCTTCTGGATATCGCTCAGGATCTGCTCCAGCATGGACTTGGTCCAGCCATAAGGATTGGTACACTGTCCCTTCGGGCATTCCTCCGTAATGGGGATAAAAGCCGGATTGCCATAAACTGTCGCGCTGGAAGAAAAGATGATATTCTTCACGCCGTGCTTTCTCATCACATCAACCAGGGTGAGAGTTCCCGCGATATTGTTTTCATAATACTCCCAGGGCTTCTGTACGGACTCTCCCACTGCCTTGAGTCCGGCGAAATGAATCACAGCGTCGATGGCCTCCTTACTGAAAATATCCTCCAGGGCTTCCCTGTCCAAAATATCCGCTTTGTAGAAGGGTACCTTCTTTCCGGTGATCTTCGCCACCCTTTCCAAAGATTTCTCGGAAGAATTGCTCAGGTTATCCAGAACAACAACATCATATCCCGCCTCCTGCAGCTCAACCACGGTATGGCTTCCAATAAATCCCGCGCCGCCTGTTACCAGAATTTTCATAAATGCTTCCTCCTTATTATGTTAAAATCTTCCAGCGGTCTTCCGCCGTTTACTGTATCTTATCATCAAAGCTCTACGCCATTCAGTCTGAGCAGCTCCCGGGCGCTCTCCACCGAATCGATCCCCGTAGGATTCTTCACAGGCGCAAATTCCTTCTCCCTCACCACTTCATAGGGCAGGCAGCTGGGCAGCTGATGGATCATATCCAACACCAGATTTTCGAATTTATATCCATTCGGAGAAGTAGGCTTCACAAGATTCCCCCCCTCGTCCAGATAGGGAATCTTCTTTTCCACAACATGCAGGGGCAGGGAGGACAAAAGGGCTTCCAGGTCGGCTGTCCGGAAAAGGTAATTCAATATAACTCCAAAATAATATGCCGGGTCGCCATTCTCATCCTTTGCGTCCATCAGCTCCTGCGTCAGATCATAATACTCCACAATGGATGGCCTGCCGTCCTCCAGGCAGATCACGCCCACCTTTTCATCTGGGGCGTTCTTGCGCACCACCTTGGCTCCGACCGAACAATCCCTCTCTATCACAGCGCCTATAAAGCAGGGATCCGCGATCCGCTGCAGTACATTATCCACCGCAAAAACATTCAGCCACTCTATGCCTTCCTTATGCACCAGATCCAAAAGCCCGGCGCGCTTCAGAGAAACGAACCAGCCTCCGTTCCCATTCGGGGACGTGGACATCTTTCCTTTTTCTTCCAGATAAATCTTCCCCTGATAATCACAGGCCACGGCCATTTCCTGTTTAAAAAAGTGAACATATTTCCCGTCATAGCCAAAAAAGTCATGCTCCTGCAAAAAGTTCACCGTGGCATCATGATTTTTATCGCTGGTCATCACAAACAAATGTATAAAATTCCCGGCCTCCTTCACAACGTCCATCAGATTATTTATCAGGCACTGGAAGATATAAAGCTTGCGGGTCACGCCGATATTATACATTCCTTTCGGGTCATCGCTCCCCAGCCTCGTTCCCATACCGCCGGCAAGCAATACTGCTCCCACCCTGCCGGTCCGGATCGCCTCCAGTCCGACAGCCGTAAAGTCCTCACGATTGGCCTCAATCTCCCCCAGCTGCATGGAGGCAAGCGGTGTGATGACTCCCCTCTGCAGCAAATCCTCCGGATGCTTACATGCCTCTACCCGTGACAGATCCGTACCTTCAATCTGCGCTAACAGGGCCTGTCTGCGCCCATCATCAAGCTCTTCATAATATTTCAGGACATGCTCCTGTCCATATTTCTGCAGTTTTTCCCTGGCCTGCTCCAATGTTATCATAGCGGTCCTCTCCTCATCAAAATTGTCAGGGCTCTGTTCCCTTCCTATATTTTACCATCGTTCGGGGAATATGTATATTTAAATTTTTTTTAATTTTCAATCCGTAAGTTAAAGTTCGATTAAGTATCAGCATTGACTGTTACAGCCGCAGCCCCTCAAAGAAATCCGTGTATCCGATCCTTTCCTGTTTCATTTTCAGGAAATAGGCCTTCATTTCAGGACATTCCCCTCCCATATCGCTGAGCACGGCATCCAAATTCTCATCTGTGAGGCAGTCCGTTTCCACAAACAGCTCAAAATACCTGCGTTCCTCCCCATGCTCCCGAAACACGACCTCCCAGGTCTCTTCACTAAGGCAGCCCTTGGTGTGCGCGGTGAGATACAGCCGCAGCTCTTCTCTGAGGGCTTCCGCAAGTTCCACTGGATTCAGAAGGCGCAAGAGCGCCAGGCGGACCTTGCTCTTGCGACGGTTATTCAGGTATGCTTCCAGATCCGTACTTCCATAATCTTCTTCTCCGCAGAGTACCTGTTTGGCAAAACCGTCCTGATCCTCCGTATGCAGATAAGAGAGCAGGCTGCTGTCCCATTTAGCCAGCCACTCCGCATCTCCTGCATGAACAGGATCCAACAGATAATACGCCCCAAAGGATGCCACCGCTGCGGCAGTCAGCTCAGCCACGGAAGCCTTCCCGGATAAAGTATCTGATATCCCTCCGGCTCTTTCACCCGTCGTACCTGCGCCCGTCTCCCTTCTCATCTCCACTTCCCTTAATGCATCGCACTCCAGGAATATCGCCCGTCCAAAAACGATCTCTCTTGCCGGCATGACCACACGTTCCAGACAACTGCAGTATGCGAACGCCCAATCCCCTATTCTTTGCAGGGAAGCGGGCAGGATGACCTCCCTGAGCGTTTTTCTGCTCAAAAAAGCCTTCTTTGCAATCCCTGTCACGGGATAGCCGTCCACCTGCTCCGGAACGGTCAGGCTGCTCACCATACCGCTTAACCCGGTCACGGAAACGCTTCTTTCCCCATCCTTTTCTTCTATAACATAAGAAAGACTTCCCCCCGGCAGAGACAATGCTTCCTCCTTCATATCTTTCCATTTCCCTTTCAGTTCAGATTTCCTGTTCTATCCGGATTTTCCCCTTCAACTCCCATACCCTTCCGCTCTCAATCCGCCTACAGACCAAGCTGTACGATACGGGATTTGATCTCGTCCTGACGTTCCGTGAGCATCAGCTCTTTATTATACTTCTGATAATCAGCGCTCCCAAAGCTTGCAATGAACCGCGCGCTGTCCTGATTGACGGTAAGCTGTGTTACCAGGATCAGCATCTCATTTCCCTCCGCGAAGGCCTCCTCGACAAAAGAAAACAACGCATGAAGCTCACCGCCCACCCTTTCCGCCTCCTGGCGCAGGGCAGATACCTGTGCGTCAAAGCGCTCCTTCAAAAGGGAAAAGGACTTTATCTCCTCTGTAAACAAGGCTTTTCTGCTTTCCTCCAGGAAGGCGATGACCCTGCGGTGTCTGTATCGGTCGTTATCCGACAGAGCGTTTGCCCGTTTCAGGGATTCCAACAGCTTCCTGCGTCCTTCGATCTGCTTTTCCAGAAGGTCCGGTAGTTTGCCCTCTTCCGCAGCCTTTGCCGCAAGCAGGAGAGGACGCAGATCAGAGAGGAAAGCGGCAGTATCGCAGACCTCCTTCATATCAGTCTGCACCCTGTCAAGAAGCATCCCCAGCAGGGAAAGTCTCTCGTCAAAGGCAGCGTTCTTCGCCCGTTCCACTGCTTTCCGGGAAACGTTCCCTGCAAGGATCTGCCCAATGGCATAGTCCTTTTTATATTTATGATACAAATCATAATATGCGGTGAACTCCTTCACCACCCTGTCATTGCGCAGGTACTGCCCTACCAGGGTCTCGTCCACCTTAAGCTGCTCTTCCTCATAGAGCTTGAGAATCTCGGAGAGATCCTCCCAGCCTCTTGCAGTAACAAAGCTACGGCCCTTTGTGGTCATCTCCATATAGTAGAAATGATCCTTTTTCAAGTCCAGATAATTCAAAATGGCATTGTGGATGTGCCTGGATACAGCGTACTCCTTCCATGCATCCAGATCAGGCTCTACCTCCAGCACTTTCAGACGGTCATAAGTTACTACGTCAAACTCCCGCACGGATTTATTGTATTCCGGCGGATTGCCTGCGGTAACGATGATCCATCCGCCCGGAACCCTGTGCCTGCCGAACACCTTATACTGCAAAAACTGCAGCATGGACGGAGCCAGCGTCTCCGACACGCAATTGATCTCATCCAGGAACAGAATGCCCTCCT